>NZ_JAVRCP020000060.1:0-32535 GCF_034530675.2 Nostoc sp. DedVER02 | reverse complement strand
GATGATTGCTTCTCTTACTTCTTACGACTTTATCCTTGAAGCCTTATTTAGCGCAGCTTCATAAAGAATTGGTATAACCACCAAGGCTTGTGCTATAAATGCAAGAAAATTCTATTATCTAAAAGCTAACTGGCAACTCTATTGCCTCTGTGGTTCGTTCTTTTCGATAATTTATTTCCTGGAAATCCTTAAAGAGCGATCGCTTTTCATTCTTCAGTGCCAAATACAACACCTTCATACAGCAGTTCAATCGGACACTCAAATTCAATGCTCGATAGAGTGACGATATCTTCAGCCGTGTAGGGATAGTAAAGCCACATTCTACCCTTACCCCGACAGTAACGCTCAACGGAGATTTTTTCCGAGTCAATCAAAATATATTCTTGCAAACTAGGAATTGTCAAATAATAAGTAAATTTTTCATCCCGATCTTTAGCGCTTGTACTTGGGGAAAGAACTTCAGCAATCAGCTTGGGATGTTGAATAAATTTGCGGGCATTGAGGTCTTGAGGGTCGCAGCTGACAATAACATCAGGGTAATAGTAGCGACTCTGGGGAGTGAGTTGCACTTTCACATCTGACACATTCACTCGACAACCTCTGGAACGCAGATGAGGGTACAAGGCTCTGTAGAGATTTAATGCAATGTCGTTATGAGGAATTGTACCGCCTGTCATCGCAAACACTTCGCCATTTGCATATTCGTAGCGAAGGTCTTGCTGAGGTTCCCATTCGAGATATTCCTCAACGGTCATTTTTGGCGGCTGTTGGGAAATGGCGATCATAACTTAAGATTTTTTCACGTTTGGTTTGATTGTAGCCAAATAGTATCAGCAATAAAGAGCGGTATCTGGAAAACCTCTCTCCTATAAGAAGAAATATTTTAAATTTTGCCCCTTCCCGTGTTGGGAATGGGTTTTTTTGCTAAGGTTTGTAGTGAGCAATTCAGAAAAATCATTGCGATCGCTCAATCATGTTAGATTATAGTTTGTTGTTTCTCTTAAACACAAAATCCGACAGTTTCTTACCCATCTCCTCATAGTGGTCATGAAATAAAAGAAGTAAAAAGTTAAGTTTTTTGAAAATGATATGCAGCAACACACCTATTTTGATTACCTCATATCGCTTATCAAACAAGGCTTACAACCACAGTTGAATATCATTGTCAAAGCAAAAATTAAAAAAATATGAATTGCATTTTTACCCTCAAAAAAATGATATGTTAGATACAGAATTGAATTTCGCTTTTTTTCTGGAGTAGAACGATGTAGACTACTCCAGTTTTTCACCCTCAAACCCTTGGCATCTCTTGCTTTTGACGGAATTTGAGGGCAATCTGAGTACACATTTTAATAACTCAAATCCAGTTAGAATTAGATTAAATTCCTTGCTGAGATTGGGTTTTAGCTGAGTACAAAGAAATCCTGAACCCCTATCTATAAACACTAGAACCCCAACCAAAAAATACTAGAACCCCTACCTGAAAAAAACTTTTTTAATTCTTGTAATGCTTGAAGAATTAGAGTTTTTAGTATTTGAGTACAAAAGTAATAAATCCAATAAATTCTATCCTAGATAGACATATCGCCTAGCTTCAAGACGGCTGATATAAATCTTTTATCGCCAATCACTTAACGCTCTGAAACAAAACAAAGCGAAAAGTGAGTGGAGGGATGACATAGCACCATGCCTGAAGTGAAGAGAAGTCGCGGCTGTAAGCACAAATTCTACCCAAGAACCGAACGTTGACACACACCAGCCGAACATCAGATATCTATCGCCTGCTTTACTTGAAAACAAGTCGCCCTCACCCAAGGGTTTGCAGGCAGTGTGGAAGACGCGACTTCAATTCTGGGCATGAAAGAGTAGCAACGGCATCTCCCACAGTGGCAGCCAAGTCCACCGACCTTTTGCGAAATTCAATGACATCACCGTCTACACGACTCCTCAACTCCAACGCTACGGAATCGCCAACCCAAGCAAAATCAGGTGGTTGCGGCTGCGACAGCACCACCAGCACCACCGTGGAAAGGGACGAAAAGCTCCAAGAACGCATTGCTAAACATCCCTGCTACAGCGAAGACGCTCATCACCACTACGCGCGGATGCACGTTGCAGTTGCACCAGCTTGCAACATCCAATGCAACTATTGCAACCGCAAATATGATTGCGCTAACGAAAGCCGTCCTGGAGTAGTTAGCGAATTGCTAACACCAGAAGAAGCCGCACACAAAGCTTTGGTCATTGGTGGTAAGATTCCCCAAATGACAGTTGTGGGAATTGCCGGCCCTGGCGACCCATTGGCGAACCCAGAAAAAACTTTCCGCACATTTGAGTTGATTGCAGAGCAAGCACCAGACATCAAGCTGTGCTTATCAACCAATGGTTTAATGCTGCCAGACTACATCGATCGCATTAAACAATTAAATATAGACCACGTGACGATCACCATTAACATGGTAGATCCAGAGATCGGTGCTAAGATTTATCCTTGGGTTCACTACAGACGCAAGCGTTACAGAGGTCTTGAAGGTGCAAAAATCCTCCACGAAAGACAAATGGAAGGATTGCAAGCTCTGAAAGATGCTGACATCTTGTGCAAAGTTAACTCCGTGATGATTCCCGGAATTAATGACCATCACTTAGTCGAAGTGAATCGAGTCATCCGTGAGAAAGGTGCATTCTTGCACAACATCATGCCATTGATTTCTGCACCAGAGCATGGTACACACTTCGGTTTAACCGGTCAACGCGGCCCCACACCCAAAGAACTCAAAGAAGTTCAAGACAACTGCTCCGGTAACATGAAAATGATGCGTCACTGTCGCCAGTGCCGTGCCGATGCAGTCGGATTGTTGGGAGAAGACCGCAGTCAGGAGTTTTCCAAAGAGAAATTCTTGGAAATGGCTCCCGAATATGACATGGAGCAACGCGCTACTGTTCACGAAGGAATTGAGAAGTTTAAAGAAGAACTTAAAGTAGCCAAAGATAAGGCGCTAGCCAGTAAGAAAATCGCCAATAGTCCGAAAGTTTTAGTTGCAGTAGCAACCAAAGGCGGCGGATTAGTTAACCAACACTTCGGTCATGCGAAAGAATTCCAAATTTACGAAGTGGGTGGAAACGAAGTTCGCTTTATCGGTCATCGCAAAATTGACCAATACTGCCAAGGTGGATACGGCGAAGAAGCTTCTTTTGAGCATATTATGAAAGCGATCGCAGATTGCAAAGCAGTTTTAGTCTCCAAGATTGGTAACTGTCCTCAAGAAAAATTGCAAGAAGCTGGAATCAAGACTGTTGAAGCTTACGACGTGATTGAGAAGGTTGCTTTAGAGTTTTACGAGCAATACGTTAAGGAATTAGGTAATTAGGGATTAGGGACTGGGGATTAGGGACTGGGAATTAAGAAAGAATTTTCCCAATACCCAGTACCCAATACCCAGTACCCAATCCCCAAAAAAGGAGAATAAATCATGGCTTACAAAATTCTTACTAGCCAGTGTATTTCCTGCAATCTCTGTCTATCTGTATGTCCCACAAATGCAGTTAAAGTGGTTGACGGACAGCACTGGATTGACCCTGAACTTTGTACAAACTGCGTTGGTAGCATTCATACCGTGCCTCAGTGTAAAGCTGGTTGTCCTACCTGCGACGGTTGCGTTAAGCAGCCTAGCGATTATTGGGAAGGCTGGTTTACCAATTACAACCGCGTAGTTGCTAAATTAACAAATAAACAAGATTATTGGGAACGTTGGTTTAACTGTTATTCCCAGAAATACTCCGAACAGTTGCAAAAGCGCCAACCCCAAACAATTCGTAATTCGTAATGACGCTCCTGCGTCGCTAACGCTTCGCTAACGTAATTCGTAATTGAAGACAACAATGCAAAATAACTGCATCTATCTCGATAATAATGCCACCACTAAGGTAGACCCAGAAGTTATAGAGGTAATGCTACCTTACCTCACAGATTATTACGGCAATCCTTCCAGTATGCATACCTTTGGTGGGCAAGTCGGTAAAGCAGTGAGAACAGCAAGAGAACAACTTGCAGCCATCCTGGGAGCCGATGAGTCAGAAATTGTCTATACAAGTTGTGGAACTGAGGGAGATAACGCGGCGATTCGAGCCGCACTGTTAGCACAACCAGAAAAGCGACATATTGTCACTACTCAAGTAGAACATCCAGCAGTACTCAATGTCTGCAAACAATTAGAAACTCAAGGTTACAGTGTTACCTATCTATCAGTAAATCATCAAGGGCAGTTGGATCTAGATGAATTAGAAGCTTCCTTGACGGGTAACACCGCCTTGGTGACAATTATGTATGCTAATAACGAAACCGGCACGGTTTTCCCGATTGAGCAAATTGGGTTGCGTGTAAAAGAGTATGGTGCTATCTTCCATGTGGATGCGGTGCAAGCAGTGGGAAAAATCCCCTTGAATATGAAGACTAGCACGGTGGATATGTTAACCTTGTCTGGTCACAAGTTGCACGGGCCAAAAGGAATTGGTGCTTTATATATCCGGCGCGGAGTTCGGTTCCGTCCCTTCATGATTGGGGGACACCAAGAACGCGGACGTAGGGCGGGAACAGAGAATGTTCCAGGAATTATTGCCTTGGGCAAAGCTGCGGAACTAGAACTGTTACACTTAGAAGAAGCGATCGCCAGAGAAAGAAAGCTGCGCGATCGCCTCGAACAAACTTTACTCGCTAAAATTCCCGATTGTGTAGTTAACGGCGACGTTACGCAGAGATTGCCCAATACCACAAATATCGGCTTCAAGTACATCGAAGGTGAAGCAATTTTACTGTTATTGAACAAATACGGTATCTGTGCATCATCCGGTTCTGCTTGCACTTCCGGTTCTCTGGAACCCTCTCACGTCCTCCGGGCAATGGGCTTACCCTATACAACTTTGCACGGTTCTATCCGCTTCAGTCTTTGTCGCTACACCACCGAAGCCGAAATCGATCGAGTAATAGAGGTAATGCCCAGTATTGTAGAACGTTTACGCGCCCTCTCACCCTTCAAAAATGATGATGCAGGTTGGTTGCAAGGACAAGAACAAGCACTAGCGCATCGTTAGGGACTGGGAAAAAATGGGAAAAGGTTAAAGGGTAAAGGGTAAAGGAATGATTTTTCCCCCTTCCCCATTACCCCTTCCCCAATCCCCCCACTCATAACTCAGCACTCATTACTCAGAACTTAATATGTGGGACTACACCGATAAAGTATTAGAACTGTTTTACGATCCCAAGAATCAGGGAGAAATTGAAGAAACGAGCGAACCTGGAATTAAGGTTGCAACGGGTGAAATCGGTAGCATTGCTTGCGGCGATGCTTTGAGATTGCACCTGAAAGTAGAAGTGGAATCTGATAAGATTCTAGACGCTCGCTTTCAAACCTTTGGCTGTACTAGTGCGATCGCATCTTCTAGTGCATTAACCGAAATGGTCAAAGGTTTAACCTTAGATGAAGCTCTGAAAGTGTCCAATAAAGACATTGCAGATTACCTGGGTGGTTTGCCAGAAGCAAAGATGCATTGCTCTGTCATGGGACAAGAAGCCCTAGAAGCCGCTATCTATAATTATCGTGGCATTCCTCTAACTAGCCATGATGATGACGATGAAGGCGCGTTAATTTGCAGTTGCTTTGGCATCAGCGAGTCCAAAATTCGTCGCGTGATTCTAGAAAATCATCTCACGGATGCTGAACAAGTAACAAATTATGTAAAAGCTGGTGGCGGATGCGGTTCCTGTCTGGCGAACATTGATGATATTATTAGATCAGTTCAACAGGAATACGCCTCACCTGCTCTCAACAATTACGGCGTAAAAGTTGCCACAGAAATTGTTACATCTAAGGAACGAGCGCTAACAAACGTCCAAAAGATTGCTCTAATTCAAAAGGTTCTTGATGAAGAAGTCAGACCCGTACTGATTGCAGACGGGGGAGATGTAGAACTCTATGATGTAGAAGGCGATCGCGTTAAAGTTGTACTGCAAGGTGCTTGCGGTTCCTGTTCTAGTAGTACAGCAACTCTGAAAATTGCGATCGAAGCCAGATTACAAGATCGTGTCAGCAAGAGCCTTGTAGTCGAAGCAGTTTAGGAATTGCTGTAGGACTTAACGTATTTTACAAATACGCCCTAATATGCATTCAGCCAGGAACAAAAAGTAGGATTTGAACCATATAATTGTCTCCACATCAATGCTTCAATCCTACCGACAACCGATAGCTAATTTAGCTATGAAGGCTAACAGCATATAGGCAAAAAGATTAAGCGCCTAAAAAGCAAATTTCATCATCCAACTCGCTTCAAAGGAGACAAGTATGAGTACATTGTACGACAACATTGGTGGACAACCAGCTATTGAACAAGTAGTAGATGAACTCCACAAACGCATTGCCACTGACAGCCTCCTCAATCCCATTTTTGCTGGTACAGACATGGCGAAGCAACGCAATCATCTAGTTGCTTTCTTAGCTCAAATATTTGAAGGGCCAAAGCAATACGGCGGTCGTCCAATGGACAAAACCCACGCAGGATTGAATTTACAGCAACCACACTTCGATGCGATCGCCAAGCATCTCGGTGAAGCAATGGCTGTGCGTGGAGTGTCAGCAGAAGACACCAAAGCTGCACTAGATCGCGTCACAAATATGAAGGGCGCTATTTTGAACAAGTAATAGGACTTATGCATTGATTGTTGACAAATAGCAACATCAAGTCCTATTGAATCTTGCAAGCTGAAACACATTATGACGTATTTGTAAATTGCGTATTTTTCTTTGTTCTTTGTCAAAACAAATGACAAAGGACAAAGGACAAAAAACCAAAAGAAAAAAATTTTAACGAGGAAGATCGATGAACTTATTGTCAATAATTTTGGCTGTGGAGCGATCGCCCCCAGCAGGCATTTATGCCAATGCTACTAACGATGCTCTACACGCGCTCACTACTGTCGCTCAACTGGCGTGAACGCAACTGACAAAAGCAAAGACCCACTAACCAACCAATTGCAGGGAAATACGAGTCATGACAGAAGAAAACATAAGACAGATAGCTTTCTACGGTAAGGGCGGTATCGGTAAATCTACCACTTCCCAAAACACCTTGGCAGCTATGGCAGAAATGGGTCAACGCATCCTCATCGTCGGTTGCGACCCTAAAGCTGACTCCACCCGTTTGATGCTGCACAGCAAAGCTCAAACAACCGTTCTTCACCTCGCCGCAGAACGTGGTGCAGTAGAAGATATCGAAATCGAAGAAGTAATGTTAACCGGTTTCCGTAACGTTCGTTGCGTAGAATCTGGTGGGCCAGAACCCGGTGTAGGTTGCGCTGGTCGTGGTATCATCACCGCCATCAACTTCTTAGAAGAAAACGGTGCTTACCAAGACCTAGACTTCGTATCTTACGACGTATTAGGTGACGTTGTATGTGGTGGTTTCGCAATGCCTATCCGTGAAGGTAAGGCACAAGAAATCTACATCGTTACATCAGGTGAAATGATGGCGATGTACGCTGCTAACAACATTGCTCGTGGTGTTCTTAAGTATGCTCACACCGGTGGCGTGCGTTTGGGTGGTTTGATTTGTAACAGCCGTAACACAGACCGAGAAATCGAATTGATCGAAACCTTGGCAAAACGGTTGAACACCCAAATGATTCACTATGTACCTCGTGACAACATTGTTCAACACGCAGAATTGCGCCGGATGACTGTTAACGAGTACGCTCCAGAAAGCAACCAAGCTAACGAATATCGGATTTTGGCTCAAAAAATTATCGACAACAAGAACCTAGCTATTCCTACACCCATCGAAATGGAAGAACTAGAAGAATTGTTGATTGAATTCGGTATTCTCGAAAGCGACGAAAATGCTGCCAAGTTGGTTGGTAAGACTGCTGCTGAAGCTCCTGTAGTCTAAGTCGCTGCTAATAAATAACGCTTTAGCACAAGGAAAAAGGAAGAGTTTTATATCTTACCTTTTCCTCTCTCTAGCATCTCCCCCCTAACCTTAGAGGGGACTCCTAGTCCCCCTATGCCCCGATCCTTACGAGTCACAGAGGCTAAATATGACACCTCCAGAAAATCAAAACATCATCGAAGAAAGAAAAGAACTAATTAAAGAAGTTCTCAGTGCTTACCCAGAAAAAGCTGCTAAAAAGCGCGAAAAGCACTTAGGCGTATACGAAGAAGGTAAGTCCGATTGCGGCGTTAAGTCTAACATCAAATCCCTTCCTGGGGTAATGACCGCTCGTGGTTGTGCTTACGCCGGTTCTAAAGGTGTGGTTTGGGGCCCTATTAAGGACATGATCCACATCAGCCACGGGCCTGTAGGTTGCGGTTACTGGTCTTGGTCTGGTCGTCGTAACTACTACATTGGAACCACAGGTGTTGATACCTTTGGTACCATGCACTTCACCTCTGACTTCCAAGAAAGAGATATCGTGTTCGGTGGTGACAAGAAACTTGTCAAGCTGATCGAAGAACTAGATGTACTTTTCCCCCTCAACCGTGGTGTTTCCATTCAATCTGAATGTCCCATCGGTCTAATTGGAGATGACATCGAAGCTGTTGCTCGCAAGACATCGAAAACAATTGGTAAGCCAGTTGTACCCGTGCGTTGCGAAGGCTTCCGGGGTGTTTCCCAATCTTTGGGACACCACATTGCTAACGACATGGTTCGTGACTGGGTATTCACCAGAGCAGATCAAGCTAAGAAAGACGGTACACTTCAGTTTGAAGGTACTCCTTATGATGTAGCCATCATTGGTGACTACAACATCGGTGGAGATGCTTGGGCTAGCCGCATCCTGTTAGAAGAAATCGGCTTGCGCGTAGTCGCTCAGTGGTCAGGTGATGGCACCATCAACGAAATGTTGATGACCCCCAATGTGAAGATGAACCTCATCCACTGTTACCGGTCGATGAACTACATCAGCCGTCACATGGAAGAAGCTTATGGTATACCCTGTACAAAGTATGATTTAATATATTGTGATACCAGGATTTAGTCCACGTCTAACTTTGCTCAGTTTAAACATTGTTCTAAATGGACTAAATTTTAAGACACATTTAAGACACAATGAAAAGCAAAGGGCAGGACGTTTTTGAGGACTTCACTCCGCCAGCATCTACCGATGGCAGCTATCTAGGAACGCAGAAACACATGAAGGCTACTCGGCAGCATCTGGAACGCAAGTTTGAGAAAGGTTTGACAGACACTAGGGCCCGTCTAAAAGCCGCTAAGGTCAAAGTGGGTTTGGTCGTGGCACGGGACACTATTCAATTGCAAGCATCCCTACCTATCAAACCCGGCGATCGCGACACTAAAGGAACTGGTTTCAAGCAGTACAAGATTTCGCTAAACATCCCTGCAAGCTTGGACGGGTTGAGAACAGCTGAGGAAGAGGCAAACGAGCTAGGCAAGCTGCTTGCCCGTAAACAGTTTGAATGGACTGACAAATATCTGGGTAAAATCGCTAAGGTCAGCAACAGATCCCAAACCCTTGGTGATGTTTTAGAAGAGTTTGAAACTGAGTATTTCAAAACACGCAAGTTAACAGAAAAAAGTAAACACACCTTTTTCTATTACAAGGAGTATTTACGGCGATTGATTGGGCTAGATACTTTATTGACTCAAGCGGAGATTGATAAAAAGTTTGCAGAATTGACGGGAGATTCTGCTAAATACAGTGCTGTTAAATCGTTGAAGGTTTTAAAAGCAACTCTTAATTTAACTAGTTTCACTCTCGAACATTTTAAAGCCACACAACCCAAAAGTCAGGTTAGGGACATTCCCAGCGATCAGGATATCATCAAATATCAGGAATCTTTTCATCATTACTCTTTGACTAGAAGCTTAACAATCAAGAAGAGTTGTTTAGATAGTTGGAAGATGTGGGAATGGGTGTATGGAATGCTTGCCACTTATGGACTACGCCCAAGAGAATTGTTTGTAAATCCTGAAATTGATTGGTGGTTGAGTCCTGAGAATAAAGATAATACATGGAAGGTTCACCCAGATACTAAGACTGGTTACAGAGAAGCTTTACCGCTACATCCTGAATGGGTTTACTTGTTTGATTTAAAAAACGTAGAGTATTTGGAACTGTTAAAAGCTCAAACTGATGGCAGAACTAGCTTTACAGATATCAACACTATTCGGGTTAATTGTTCATCGTGGTTTAGGCGCGTAAATATTCCGTTTACGCCCTATGACTTACGCCACGCTTGGGCGATTCGAGCGCACATGATGGGCATTCCAATTAAAGCTGCTGCTGACAATTTGGGGCATTCTGTAGAGATTCACACTGAGATTTATCAGAAGTGGTTCAGCTTGGAGAACCGCAGGAAGGTAATTAAGCAGGCAGTGGACAAAAAAGATGACATGGATACGTTGATACAGGAGAATGCACGACTAAGGGCTGAGGTCGAATATCTCAGGCAAGCTCTGGCACGGCATCAAATCAGTGAGGTTCTGTCTACTTGATCTACTGCGAAGTTCGCCACATCTACTTCATGATTTTGATTCTTGTGGGCGAAATTTTTTATTTTTTTTCACTGTCTTTTTTTTTGAGAAAAAGGTAGCAACGTAGCAACTTTTCGGCTGTATTTATTGCTGTGTCTGGATTATAAGCGGTTGCGACCTGTTTGCTACCCTTGAAGATAATTGATTGATATCTATTGCCGTATTGCTTGCTGTGACTGGATTTTAAGCTCGGTTACTACCTCACCCTACTCTGGTTGCCACTTTCACACCTGCAAGACCTTATATGCTAGATAAAATGCCTATTTTTTAGAAATTTCTGTTAAAAATGGCACTGAAAATTTTGTCTACA
Source organism: Nostoc sp. DedVER02 (assembly GCF_034530675.2). NCBI lineage: Bacteria > Bacillati > Cyanobacteriota > Cyanophyceae > Nostocales > Nostocaceae > Nostoc > Nostoc sp. DedVER02. The sequence continues at coordinate 21,683 of NZ_JAVRCP020000060.1, read as the reverse complement.
GTTGCTGAAAACGTTATCCAGAGCGGTTTTTAGCCGTCTACAGCCCAAAATTTAGCGCGGTTTTGCTGTAGACGCTGTAGACAGATTATCTACAGATAACAGATGAGGTAGTGAGCGACTTGCGCGGCACACATCTAGCTTATATGTGCCACCTATGAGCTAGATGTGTGCCACAGATGGACTACTTAAGTCAACTGTAGACAAGGTGTAGGCGCACTGTAGACGCACACGTGAGCTACTTAAGTCAGGTTATAGAGAGCCGATCGACCCCATGCGTAAGCTCTTTAATAAAGGCTTCAATCGCCTTTCCTGCCGTTGATTGCTTGCCAACTTTTAGCTTGTTGAGTGTGCGATCGCGGGTTAGGATTAACTCTTCATTGCTTGGTTGCCCGGTAGTAGCGCTGTTCTCCTCTGCTACCGGGCTTTCGATTTTCCCCGCAGTTCCTCCAGTTGTGCTTCCAGTTGCGATCGCACTTCTTCAGCTATCATCTGCTTGATGTCTACAGATGTAGACAGTTTTTTAGATGTATCTGTAGACAGCCCTAGACATTCTATCATTCTCCTTTGAGCCGTCTGGTTTAATGTTTCACCCTCTATTTGCAATGCTTCCAAGGCTGCTACAGCCTCATCAGGCAAGCGAAACGAAAATTGTTTGCTAACCATAATCCTGTTATTGTCTACAACTGTCTACAATATTATATGGTTTCAGTTTTGTTGTCTACATTTCTGTTGACAGTGTATTCAAGTATATTGTATTCTTGTGTATACAGATGAAAACAGTAGTTCACTCAAGTTGCAGCGAGTAAATCGTAGCGTCGTGTCGCTCCCAAGTTCACTACCCACATGAAATGGATAAATGATCATTCTGGCTAAAGAAGCGCGATCGCAATTTGTTGCGAAATCTGCTTCAATGATTTCAGATACCTGATGTGACAAATGAAGTCAGCGCTTAAATGCGCCCTGGCAGGAGAAATTACCACATCTCCCCCACCAGCACGACTTCCCCCTTACCAGTTCTCACGCCTATAAGGAGGCAATAGTATGTTAGCTGTTGACGCGCCCACTTTGGGTAATTTTCGTCAAGCGCCGCAATTTTGGCGTTTGCGAGTGAGTAAAGAATTCGATAAGCCCGAATATTTTATCGGTCAGACCGTGCTACACAAGACAAAAGTGAAGCAGGGTGAAATTTTGTACCCCGTAACAGTGCTTGGACTTTCCTGGACTGGCTTGGACTGGCAGTATAACGTCTCTCTCCCAGAAGATCATCCTTGGTTTGAGCCAGATGACAATGAACGCGAATGGGTTGATGACCGAGAACTAGAGCCGATGTAACTAATTAAAATGCCTTGGTCAGTGTTAACGGCACTTTCCAAGGCTCAATCCCACTCAGGTGAACCACTTTACACATCGGTAGTTGCTCCAAGGGGAAGTATACTTAATTTTATTGTGCCGCACTTGGTGCAATTTCTACAGTATTTTTTGCTCAGTGGCAGTCATGTCGGCAAGTTTTGGCGAACTATTGACTAAACCACCACATATCCCAAGATCAGGCGAAAGTGAATAGCGTTGAGAGAAGGACACCGACTGTGAAAGTGAATCAAACATCTACAAACTTAAACCATTCGAGATTGTCGAACCATGACAAAGAAAGTTTACCACGTCTACCGTTTAAGTGCTTCTAAACAAGAAGGAGATTGGGCAGAAGCCACCAAAGCAAACCCCTGTCCGTTATGCGGTAAACCTGACTGGTGTAGCGTAGCTGCTAGCGGTGATGCGGTGTTATGCCGTCGCACAGATACAACGCCAAACGGCTGGAAGCACATCAAAGACAGCAAGGACGGCTACCCCATCTACGTGAAAACGGGAGCGGTCAGCGATTACGCACAAAATCACCGTCAGCGATTCCAACTGATGCCACCCAAGACCGAACCTAGTCCCAAACCTCTAATTACAGGCAATATTCGCCTAGCCACGCTAAAGCTACCAATAGAGTCGGCATTCTTAATGACAGATACCGAGAAGGAAAGATTTATCTTGTATCCATACTCCAGGGATGGAGAGGGGACGCATGGATGGAAACAATGGGTAGAGAGAACAGAGAAAAAAGATTCTAGTAAGCCAAAAGGTTACACCAAAAAAGTTTATCCCCGCTATATGCAGGATGATGAGTGGCCCACATTTGGTAAGGGAAATGACCCGTGGCCACCTTACCGAATAGATGAAGTCAGGCAATACGGTAAAGGGCGATGGATTTTGGGGGTAGAGGGTGAAACTTGTGTAGAGGCAGCGCGTGAGCAATTGGGTTTGGTGGCATTTACTTTTCAAGGGGGTAGCTGGGGTAAAACTGACCTAGTAAACGGGATAGAGATGTTTCAAAAGGCAGAAATAGCGGGAATCATTTACATTCCTGATAATGATGAGCCAGGGCGCAAAAAAGCAGCAGCTTTGGAGGCAGCGGCAGCGTCCGTCAAAATACCGTTTATTGAAGTGTTACCCACAGCGCTGTGGCAAAATTGCCCAGCGAAAGGCGACATAGCAGATTGGGTGGAATGGGGAATGGCACAAGGTTTTAGCCGAGAAGATTTTATCGAGCGCCTAGAGTGGCAAATTGAAAGCACCATTGAGTCAAGCCTTGAGCGGATATCGCCAGCTCGGAGTAAAAGTAAGCAAATGCTTAACTTGATTACCGCTGAATGGGGACATCGCCTGCGGTTTAACACCATGACCATCAGACCGGAATTAGACGGCGAACCGCTGGACATGGATACCTTGGCAATTAACTTGATTGATGAGTTTGACATCGACATCAGCAGCGAGAAAGCAGCACAGATAGTACTTAGTCTTGCCAAAAAACGTTCTTATTCTCCAGTGCAAGAATATTTGGAGCGCGTAGCCCAGCATTATTCATCCGTTGACCTGGGGATATTAGATGATCTTGCAACTCGCTACTTTGGCAGCAATGAACCGCTGCACAACGTTTTCATGAGAAAACATTTGATTGGACAAGTGAAGCGGGTATTTGAACCTGGGTGTCAGCATGATACAGCTGTAGTATTGCAAGGAAATCAGGGCATCAGAAAATCAACCTTTTGGCGAACGCTAGCTGTTAACTCTGACTGGTTCGATGACACGATTGCCAGCGGCAATAATGACAAAGACGAACGGCTCAAGCTGAGGCGATTTTGGATTTTAGAGCTAGCAGAACTCGAATCAGTTTTTAAACGCAAAGAGATAGCGAGTTTACGGGGTTTTCTCACAACCAAGGATGATAACTTGCGGGTTCCCTATGGGCGATCGATTGAATCCTTCCCTAGAACTAGCTGCTTTGTGGGCAGTGTAAACCCGGCGCAATTCCTAGTTGACCCAGAGGGACACAGAAGGTACTGGATTATCCCCGTCACCGTTGACGAAATCCCTGTAGAGAAACTAGCTGAAGAAAGGGACAGGTTGTGGGCAGCAGCTGTTATCGCCTATCGCAATGGAGAGGAAAACTGCTTAACCAAAAGTGACGAAAAGCGCAACGCCCTACTAAATAAACGCCACGAGGTAGGCGATACCTGGGATGAAGCAATTGACGCATTCTTGGAGTTTCAATCAGAAACCACCGTCAGCGACATTTTGAGTAACTGTCTCAAAATCGAACTTGGCAAGCACGATCGCATTTTACAGATGCGGGTGGCTGAGTGCTTAAAGCGCATTGGGTGGGTAAAGTGCGAGAAGAAGAAGATTAGCGGCAAGGTTTTACAGATGTGGCGGTGGCAACCGGAAGAGGGAAAGGTAGCAACTGAGAGTGAAAATCGTTCAAATTCAGATACAGCAAGCAATACGGCTACAGATATTAATGAATTATCCTCAAAGGTAGCAACCAAGGTAGTAACTGCCTCTAATCCAGATACAGCAAGCAATACAGCCGAAAAGTTGCTACCGTTGCCACCTTTTTCCGAGATTTCTGACAGTGAAGAAAAAAAAATAAAAGAAATTGCACACAAGAATCAAAATCATAAAGTAGACGATTCCAAAAATGTCGTTCCGATTGACACCTTTGAGATTGGCGATCAAGTGGAGTACATCGGTGCAGTACGTCCTAGCTTGCGCGGTAAAAAACTGGTGGTATCTCAGATTGAAGGGGATGTCTTTTGGTTAGAGCAACCGGGATACAAATGCCCGGTTATTTCTGCCACCGCTGCCGAACTGAGGAGACGTTAGCCATCCTCACCGCGATGGTTGGTCGTACCTTAACTTCCAACTCCTGACTTACAACTTCCACCAGCTAGTTGGTGAAGTCGTAAGTTGAAGTTGGAAGTTACCGCAACGTGCAGCAGCAAGACCAGCCGCTGCCGATTGCGTACAAAAACGTCGGGCGATCGCTGGTGAAGAACTTCGTACAAACCTTAAGGTTTAGCCGTTGTTGTGCGGCAATAGGAACTGCTCATAAGTCACCAAAATGTTGATTAATACCCATAGGGTGCTACAAAAGCACACAGCGTAAATTGCCCGCAGAGCGATCGCCTTTGCGGAGCCTTAACCCCTCCGGTCAAAGAACATCCGTAAACAGTGGCATCGTTCTGGACTTACGGAAACTTCTAAAGTTTCCTTGGATCATGGAAGCATCAAGAATTTTCTAGCAGTGTTGCGTACTTTGGAAATGTATAACATTTCCCTATGTCCGGGAATGCTACAAAATTTGCCGGAGGGGTTAAACCTATCCGTGCAAGCGAATTCGCTCTTATTGCATTCAAACCACGCGAAACCTAGAGGAAACATTATATATTTCCGAAAAGTAAACCACGCTAATATTTCTTCGGCAAGTTAACTTGCCACTGGTTTAATTCTTCCTAGAATTGCAGTGCCAGCAATGGAGTTACTCTCTTCGACATTAACCCCAAAGAAACCAAGTCCACTGATCATCATCCAGTTCATGTCGGACAGTATACTTATCGACGGATGATTTACCTGCTGAAAAAACGCTGTCAAACAATAAAGATAAAAACCTAATAGGTTTCGCCAGAGAATTCTAAGGATTTTAAAGGCAGTCCAACTAGACCCCACTTGCCACGCACTCATGCTGCATTTAGTCGAGAGCGCAGCAACTCATTACCGCGTTGCATCCTGACGCAGACTGTACAGCAGTTCTTGCCACCATCAAATTTTTGCAACGGTAGAGCATTAGTTGTGCGATTTTGGCGACCGCACAGAGTCAACCAAGTTTCCTGATCAGCTTTTTCGCCGTCCATTAGATGCAGCACTCCATTTTCGCTAATCTGCCTTCCCAGTACTTCCATACCAATACACTCACGTTTTAGCCTAGTGTATAAAGTTTGACAAATAATCTGCAAGTTTTTGCAAAAATTTGCCGGACAACATAATGTTATCCGCCAGCGAATTTTGACTTATGCACCACTGTTGCATCTCTAGTCGAGGGTTAAGGCTCGATTCCTAATTCTGTTGGGTATACAGTTAAAACTTCACACGCCTTAAGCCACAATTTGCAAATCAAATTACCATTTCAATAGAGTTTTGGATGTTTAAATCATAAGCTTTAAGACAAAAGCAAGACACACAGAACGCAGACTTGCAAAACTATTGATATACAAGGCTTGCAGGCTTTAGCATACCGTATACCCTGGTTAGAATACAACTTCTTCGGCCCCACCAAGATTGCTGAATCTTTACGGGAAATCGCTTCCAAGTTTGACGAAACAATCCAAGCAAACGCTGAGAAAGTTATCGCCAAATATCAGCCAACAATGGATGCGGTAGTTGCTAAGTACCGCCCCCGCTTGGAAGGTAAGACCGTTGCTATCATGGTTGGTGGTCTACGTCCTCGCCACGTTGTCCCAGCTTTCCAAGACTTGGGCATGAAGATGATTGGTACTGGTTATGAGTTCGCTCATAATGACGACTACAAACGTACCACTCACTACATCGAAAACGGCACCATCGTTTATGACGACGTTACCGCTTACGAATTCGAGGAATTTATCAAGGCGCTGAAGCCTGATTTGGTAGCTTCTGGTGTGAAAGAGAAGTACGTCTTCCAAAAGATGGGTCTACCTTTCCGTCAAATGCACTCTTGGGATTACTCCGAACCTAGCGATCGCTCTTATAATTGATATAATGCAAGGTTTTTTTGTGGTGGCAGAAAAAAGAACCTATTTCTAGCCTAAATCCGAGTTGCAGAGTTATGTAGTAATAATCTATTTTAATGCTTCAGATAGTGTAACTCTTATAGAGTTTGGTTTTGAGGTTTTGCTTGCATTTTGCTTTAAGAAAAACTGTTAAATTGAAAACTATTTTAAATCACGATTTTTTAGATTAAATGGTGCAAATTTGCTAAATTGAGCAGTAGATAAAATTTGTATCCACGCCAGGCAGGATCTTTTGTCCGTTTGCCCCATAAAGTGTTAGCCTGCTAGACACTAAAGTGATTGCACAACTTATTAGACCGCTATAGCTAATATTAACGTAACGCACAGGATAGAACTTCAATCTAAGCTGCGGCGCAATGTTTCAATCGCTGTAAAACCAAATAAACCAGCAACAAAAGATGCAACATATCTAGCTGCATCACTTTTCTGAAATGAGTCTGTAGCGATTAGGTAAACAAGAAAGAGAGTTATGGTAGTTAAAAAAGTACCTACGTACAGACGTCGTTGAGAACGCTGAGATTTAGAATCTTTTTTTCCTTCAACTTGCTTAATCATAAATCCTCACAATTTTCAGATTTTTCTGCTTCCTGCATTTTCTGGATTCCGACTTCAAACACTTCAAGCCTAGATGCAGGAAGGGATCTAAGTTCTTTCTGTTCTAGCAACAAATGCTTTTCCGTTTTAAGCCTCTCAATCTCTAATTCCATCTCCTTAATTTTAGCCTGTTGTTCAAAACGCTGGTTGAGTAAACTTAAATCTCCCTTGAGTTGTGCAATCTCCTGCATCATCTCCCTTTCGTGCCGCCGTACATCCTCTGCTCTTTCTATAAGCTGCATTAACTTCTCCTTTTCCCAGCGAAGAATTTTATCTCGCTCCCTCATTTCATTTCTCAGTTCTTCGCATTGTTCCCTGTACCACATAATTTGTGTTGTTTCATCTGAATCTCCGGAATCTTCATCTTTATTGTTTCTTGCCGTTGCTATTGCTACAGTAACGCCTGCCCCAGCCATAGCAGCTTCATATTCTCCCTTGTAGGCAAGAAAAGTACTAAATCCTCCCAAAAGAATCGCAATTACTAAAAAAGGGGATCTAAATATCTTTAACATTTCCTCACTTCATGGGTTAATGAGTTATACAAACTAATTAACCCACATTCCGCACCTTAAACGGTTACATTTATATCAAATTTGAATGTTTAGATAATACTTGGGTACAAAACGGCACAGGAACCACCCTAAATGAACATTTATGTAAGTGCTGAAAGAACCGCGGATTTCCAGATGACTTATGGAATTCGCAATATTTTAGCAAACGAAGGTAGTAAAAATGATTTAATTGCCTTGATGTGTTATTGCCCCAGGTTAACAAAATTTAGAGATTATCTGTGAGATTCATAAGAAGTAGGCCGTTGTCGCGATCGCATCACAGAGATTATCTGTGAGATGCATAAGAAGTCGAACGTTGGTGCGATCACATTCTTTGACAACCAGCTTGCGATCGCACTCAATAATACTCAGTTTTGTAGAGTAAGTTTAACTGCGATCGCATTTAGAGATTATCTGTGAAATGCATAATAAATAGACCGTTGTAGCGATCGCTTTTAGGGATTGTGTGTGAGATGCACAAGAAGTAGACCGTTATAGCGATGTCTGCGACGGGCTATTCGGTGTCGCCCTCACTCGACAAGAAACTAGGCGATGTCTACAACGGGCTGCGCCTACGCATTAAACTGTCTAATCCTCAATTAACAATCTGGGTACTTTGCCCAAATCCCGATGATTGCATGTCAATAAAACTAATTTACGAGATGGTGCGATCGCAGTATAAGAAGTAGACTGTTGTTGCGATCGCCCTGACTCGACAATAAACTAGGCGATGTCTACGACGGGCTGTTTGGTGTCGCATTAAACCGTCCAATCCTCAATTAACAATCCGGGTACTTTACTAAAATCCCGATGATTGCGCGTTAATAAAACTAATTTACGGGATAGAGCGATCGCAGTAAAAGAAGTAGACTGTTGTTGCGATCGCCTCGTTGCAGCACAATGTAAAGCTGTTCTAGACTTAGAAAGATGCTATGCAGTTTATAATCACCATGAGCTATCACGATCTTATTACAATTGAACCGGACAAGCGAGGTGGTAAACCTTGTATTAGACGGATGCAAATCACGGTGTACGATGTTCTAAGCTGGCTCGCAGCTGGTATGTCTCATGGAGAGATATTAGACGATTTCCCTGAATTAACAGAAGAAGATATTAGGGCAAGTCTAGAGTTTGCTGCTGACCGTGAACATCGTTTAGTGTTGTGGTGGGGATTCTAGAACTGTTGTCTGCTGCTCTTTGTACTGTATAAGGTGGGGATATTCTTTCTGAAGTTGAATATAGTAATTCACCAACTTCTGGGGGTTGTGTCCATTCTCTAGAGATATAATATGGCGAATTTTACGTATTTGGCTAATTGCCTCATCATTCTTCGTCATTTTGCGCTCCTATCAACTCTAACGGCGTAACTAGCGTTGGAACGTATAACCCCAGCATAACGTTCAGCCGTCGGATATGCCCAAACTTATTCGCATTTGCCAAGTGACGACAATTCCAAGTTAAGAGAAAATCACATTTATGATAGGAAGCTAGGGCAAGATGTAGTGCATCTCCAAGTGGATCTTTGGGCATCAGTTGTTGCTGAATATACACTTCAACGATTTCAGCAACCACAGATTCAATCGGGACAAATAACAAGCTACTAATCAGTTTTATTGCCTCGCTCTTTCCTGGAAAGTTACCTCGATTGAGTTCATCCAACACTGCAAGACTAGTTACAAGCACATAGTTGTCACTTGCATAGCTCCACCATTCCCGTGTCCAGTCCCGCCGCGCCACCATATCAGGTTCAGTACGTGCCTCGTAATAAAAACTGGGAATGGAGGTTTCAATGTAAACTTTTGGTTTCATTGCCGCAAGAAGTGACATAAATGAACGGCTTGACTATCTTTGTTAATGACTGATAATGCAATATTCTTGTGTTTAATTTAACACCTAAGCGATGTCTACGACGGGGTGCGCCTACGCATTAAACCGTCCAATCCTCTATTAACAATCTGGGTATTTTGCCAAAATCCCTTTAATCAACAATGACAATCAATCGCAACCACTATATTGTCTTGATATTGGCGTAAAAGACTTCGGAACTTTTCTAGCCATTCTTCATTGGACTTTCCTTCACGATCGTGCCACTTTCCATCAGGCGTAACGATAGCGTATGAAACTAAGTCAGACATTAGGGCAGAGATAGGACAAATATTGTCTTCTGATTGCACTATATCTAGCCCGTATCGACGTTGAAATTCTTCTGGGTTGAGATTGTAATGCTGCTCCTTACCCCAAATTATGCCATCATACTGACCACCAATAGCAAATCCGTCACATTTTGCTTGCAAAGATGGATTATCTTCATCCGCTTCAAAATATGGCAGCATCAGTTCTTTAGCCTTTTTGCTTGGGTTTGGTTCTGTGCGATCGACAATCACAAGTGTTAGAAAATGGCTCATCTTTCAGTACGTTAAATTGTGGTTATCATTGTTCCAAAAAATACGTTATGAATCATAGAATTTTCAATGATGGTTTTATCTAGGTTTAAGCTTTGCATTATTCCTTCCAAGTATTACACAATTTAACTACTGAATTGCTGAATAATTGTCTGCACAATTGCCAAAATAGCGCCGACATTATCCAAGTAATATCTTTGTTTATCAAGCAAAGCCACTTTTTGCGAAAGTTGAAGAAACTGCCATACTTCTCCTGTTGTCACACATCCATACACAGGTATTTCTGCTTGTCCAGATGAACGATTGAATAAATCCGCTGCCACCATTTGCGCGATGCACTGTCCTAACCCAGCTTCAACATCATTTTTCTTCGCTTCTACAACAGTGATAATTGGGCTACGCAACGGTGGTAAAGGTGGAGCTATTGCTAAAATAAAATCACATTCCCCAATCAAACCCTGTGCAGGATCAACGTCAAGTCTTTGTCCAGAGAAAATAGCCAAGCTATCTTGGCTCAGATCCCGACAGGTTAGTAAAATCGGTACAATAATAAATTCACTCCGAGCCTTTTCACTAATCAGAGCTAATTGGGTTCGCTTTCCTAAAGTTTCATTTAACCACGAAGGAATTGAAAGAGGTACAAGATTGGGAAATAAATCGGCTTCTTGGGTAGTAATTCCCAAAACAGCCGCAGCTTTTTCTAGAGTAAAATCGCTGTACGCCATAGTTTTGCACTGCTTTGAGTATATGACGTTTTCAATAAAAGGAAATTACTTCTATTTTACCCTTGTTGTAGAGTTCTCTAAGGATTCTGTGTGAAATGCTCCCGAAGTAGTACGTTCTAGCGATGGGCTAAAAGTGTCGCAAGTTTCAGCTAACCAAAAACAAGCAATTTTTACAGGTTAGATTAGGCGCGATCGCAAACATTTTGTCACAATTAAATTCATCAATACGCTACCTAACCCAACTCTTAATTTTTAATCACCAAATCATTGCGGATTCATCCGAATCAAATCTGTCAAAATACTATCCAAGCTGCCGTTAACTTGAATGCGATCGATCTTCTCTGCAATCCTCTCTAACACTTCGAGTTCCTTTAAACGCAATGCAACGGGGTTATCCTCCATCACTTTGGCAGTGTTTAGCATACTGCGGGTAGCAGCAGTTTCTTCTCTACGTCTGACTACGTTTGCTTGAGCGGCTTTTTCTGCTTCGACTACTTTGCTCAAGATAGTCTTAATCTCGCCAGGTAAAATAATATCTTTGACACCGACAGAATCTACTTCAATTCCATATTCTGCGGCTTTCTGGCGAATATATTCAGAGATGCTTCTATCAATTGCACCTTTATCCTCTAATAAAGCATCTAAGTTGCGTTCGCCGACTGCACCACGCAAAGCAAACTGTAATTCTTTGTACAAATAACCAGAAATATCTGATAAGCCGTTTTTTGCCCTCAATGGGTCGAGTATGCGGAAGCCAGCCGTCAAGTTTAACCGCAGAGGTACTTTATCTTTAGAGAGGATGTCTTGACCGGATACTTCCATATTTTGGAGTCGGAGGTCAATGGTTTCGGTTTGAAAGGAACGGCCAAATAACCACCAAGCATGTACCCCTGGCGATCGCAGTCCTTGAAACTCTTGATTAATGTATACTAATCCAACGTGCTGTGCAGGAACTTGGCAAATATGCAAACAGTTACGACTGAGCAATTTTACTTCTGCTGAACCCTCAACCAATTCAGCCACTAAGTTAGGCTGTAACTGAGCATCAGCACTGATGTCGAGAATTTCTACTGTAACACCCTGCCAAAATAGCTTGCGGCTGGTAGGTGGCAAAATAGAAATCACTTTTCCCCGATATCGCACAATTGCAACTTGCGAAGTCAGTAATTGCACGGTTTCACAGTAAGCAGCAATAAAGTCGGGATGTTTTTCAATGAGTACATCTTCGAGGGGAAAGTCTGGGTTAGGGATAATCCGGCTGAGAGTCCTGACTGTAACATCTCTATCTACCGACCAAAAAGCATACTCTCCTGGTTCTAGAGGTCGCACAAAATTATTTTGCAGATATAGTAAACCAATCTCATACTCTGAGATTTGGAACTTCTTCAGTCCATTCAACGCAACTGAGCGTAATTGCTGCACAAAGGAATTAGGTAATTCTAAGCTTTCTTCCAAATTGAAAAGATAAGACTCTACTTCAATAAAACCACGCCAAAAAGCAATCAATTTATTTGGTGCAACGCTTACCCAATTTTGACCGTAGCGGACTAACGCAACTTGATTGAATGCGGTTCTGATAATCAATAAATGTTGTTGTAGTTCCGCTTCGTGATTTCGCAACAACAGTTCTAGATTCTCAATCTGAGCTAGTGGCTGATTGAGGTCATAAATTTTTACTTGCCAATGCCGACCTAAATATGTATGTGTACCGGGTTGCAAAATTTTCTTAAAGTCACTGCGGTGATATAAGATGCCGATTTCGTTAGGTTTGATATAAAAGGTTTGCCACATAGTAATTTGCATAAATAATTTGTGTGATAGCTGAAGTAAGCTAGGCGATGCCTGGGTTGGGCGTAGCCATCGCAACTAGCTAAGAAGATTTGCTCAACACATTTATAACCTTGCTTGAACTCAAATACCACCTGTGTTTCACAGCTTAACTACTGGAGTAGACAGAATTCATTTTGAGTTCTTAGGTTTTATAACCCTGTAAACAAAGGCTAAAGGATTGGTTTTAACTACTTGTAATATTATACTACAAAAGATTTATTTACTCTGCCAGTGCAAGTTTTTACAGTTCCGGTGCGGGCAAAAGCTTCTCCCAAGCTGGATTAAGATTGCTGTTACTTTTCCCAAATTGCTCAATGGGAATCTAGAAAAAGAGAACCGCGCTCAAATATGCCGTTCGCTTTGCCAATCCAGAATCCCAAAGGAAACCAGATGTAGGAAAAGGAAGGGACATACTCAAGTTAGGGAGAGATACAGTTGCGCTAGCTCCTTGACTGTTATAAATACCTGCATGACAGAGTAGAAAAAACGAGAAGTTTTTTTGATTGAGGTTTTTTGAACACTCAATACATTTGTGTAGCCATAAGGCTGCCTTGTCCCTAACAAGGTGCCCGTACCCAGGGCGAGGGTTTTTGCCCGAAAGTATAGGAATCGAACCTACAACTAATCGGCGATACACCGATCGCTCTACCAAATGAGCTAACTTTCATGGTGAAATAGTTAAAGTATTAGGCGGTATATGCTATTACCAGAGGTTAGCGTACCAGTCGGGTATACAGAACCCAAACTACAGCTTTGTGACTTTGTTACTATCCCGGTTCAAATTTAGCACAGGAAAAAAGTAAAAGGTCGAATTACATTCGCCCTGGCTATTCTTTGCTGAGGTACGCCTAAATGAGTCTTTTCTAGCAAAATAAGCAGCTTTAAAAACGTACTTCATCAGGTTGGGAATCGCCATATTTCTGTTTGATGCGTTGCACCCTTGATTTGAATTCTGCACCTTTATTCGGGTTAATCATTGCTACATAATTTGCAAAGCCGGTAATTGCGGCAATTAAATTAGTTGATTTTCCCCAAGTTTTTCCTGATAAACCTTCTTGTTCAATTTGATATAGAGTGGCACGAAAAGCTTTTAATGTTTTTTTAGATATGTTTAATTGTGTGTTTACAATAATACCTGTTACTTCTTGCTGAACTGATTTACCTGAAATCTTGGTTTTATGATCGTTAACGGTAAAACCTTCACTAGTAATAATAAATTTAGCGTTTTTAATCAAATTAGATATTTGGTAAAATGCATCCCCAGAAGCAGAAAATGTTAAATCGTCAGCGTACCGCGTATAGCAAAACCCAAGATTTTCAGCAATTGTAACGAGACGACTATCGAGATTACGGCAAACTAGATTAGAAATAGCAGGACTTGCAGGCGAACCTTGTGGTAAGTGGCGGTTTTCTGGAGCTATATAGTTAATTCGTCCATCTATTGCTATTTCAACAGTTGTACAAATTAACCCGAAAATTGTCGCCGTAGGTTCTGAATAACCTAACCCGCAAAATAATTCTTTGACACTTTTGTAAGAAATTGACTGGAAAAAATTCTGTAAATCAAGATTGATTATTACTTTTGCACCAATATGGGGTTTAGCATTGGTGACTATCGAACGATTTTTACAAAAGCCATGTGCTGCATGATGAATTTCTAATTTCTCTAAAATGTTCTCTAAAATCCACCTTTGAGCAACTTTAAGTTCGGGCTTTGGTGCAGAAATAATTCTATCTCCACCTACCTTTTTTGAAATTTTGAAAGGGAGGTAATGTGTAGTTAGGGATGTACTAGTTGTTAAAAAATGCAGTTTTTCTAAGCTTATTCCCATTGCCAAGGCTATTTCTTCGGCAGTATTATATTCAGCTAAACTATGTGATGCCTGCGGCGGGCGTAGCCATCGCAAAAGTGCTAAATTATCAGTTTGCAACTTTTCTAGATTATTTTCAGCCGCTAATGGGGTAGTGCTTAGATTTTTGCTGGACATAATACAAAAGCTTTTTTTACTCTGCAAATGCAAGTGTTTACAGTTTAGGTGTGGGCAAAAGCTTCTCCAAAGCTGGATTAAGATTGCTGTTACTTTTCCCAAACTGCTCAATGGCAATCTAGAAAAAGAACCGCGCTCAAATATACCGTTCAATTTACCAATCTAGAATCCCTGAAGGAAAACTAGATGTAGGAAACGAAGGGACATACTCAAGTTAGGGAAAAATGCAGTTGCGCTTACTCCTTGACTGAGGCTACCGAACATCACCCTTATGAGTAATGACCGATAGCAGAACACTTACACCGCAGAGTTTGGAAAATGACGGACTTGAACCGTTTTGGGATTTCTCCCGTACCATATTGGCTACCTTGGAAGGGTATTGTCTTTTGACCCGGACAGGGTTGGGTGAAAGTATAGGAATCGAACCTACAACACATCGATTTACAGTCGATTTGCTCTACCAGTGAGCTAACTTCCTGGGGTTTGATACAGGACTCGAACCTGTGACGTATCGATTTTACAGTCGATCGCTCTGCCAACTGAGCTAATCAAACGATGGTATAGTTTCAAGCACTCGGCGGTATACGCTTATATCAAAGATTGGCGCACCAGTTAGGCATACAGAACCTAAACTATAGCTTTGTAACTTTACTACTATCCCACTTCAAATGTAGCACAGGAAAATAGCTGTAATTTATTCTTTGGGAATTCCTAGATGTTGCCTTAAATCAACGTAAGGTGTTCTATTACTTTTACTTAAAGGTTGCCGCCAAGCCAAGAGATTATTTAGCGCTTGTACCCCATCTTCATTGGGTTTAAGAGTCAATATTAACTTTTCGCAGCGTCCATTGACTTGATTTGCGGTGCAAATCACATTTTGTCCGTTCATTTTGCCGACAGTAATAAATCTCAAGTCTCTGTTGCGACGGTAATTTTCCAAACGTTGACTTACGTCTTGACAGCGCGTTAGTTTATTGTAGCCAGCATCTCTGAAGTAATTGGAAGTCCAGCGAATCCAAGGCTCACTAACACCTCTATAATTTGTGTACACTGTCACGGGTTTGTTTCCTGATGTGTCACAATAAAACCCTCGCCTACTTTCGGCTTGACTTGGCTGATTGATGGTTGCAGTTGCGCTGAGGGCAATTCCACCCGCAACCAAAAGGTTGGTCAATGATGCCAATTTCATGACTATCTCTCAAATGTTGAGTAAAAAGTTTTGATTTGCCTTGCCTTTAGCACTCTCCCTACTAAATGAAGTAGGGAGATGATGAAAAGATTTCCCTTCTTATATCCCAACTAATTGGGATATAAGACGTTTTTACCTGTATATATAATGAGCCGCAACCCACTTACGACCATGATTTGTTTTTTCCCAATGTGCAGGAACCAACACTTTCTTTTTTACTGGTGGAGCATAGCGCTTAATTTGTGGTGGTTTTTTTGCTATTATTTGAGCGGGTCTATTAATAGCGTGGGGCTTAACAATAACCTGTAATGCTGATGCTTGTGAAGGAATAGAAGTAACAGCAAATGGTAAAAGAAGTGCTGCACCAGCAAGAATCTGTTTGATATTCATTACTCAATCTCCTTTAGTAAACTGGATGATTAAAGTTCAAGAGACTTTAATCTGGTTGATGTCTTATGTTTATAAGGATATGAGTTAAAACAGCTACGAACTAGTGATAAAAGTAACTATTGAATTATGACTTAAGTAATCTTTAATGTCAGGGTTTTAATGTTTGAATCACAACCGCTGTTTATCCGGCGATGAAGGGAAGATAAAATGGCTATAATGCCCAATCAAATAAGCCTCATAGCCTACGCCTCAATTTGACTGATGCTCACTATTTATTTTTGTGGTTTAGTCTGGGAAAGCTAAACCAGTCATAGGGTCACGAATATATAATCCTAATGTGAGGCTACGGATAGCTTCATCCCAAACGGGTATTAATTGTTCTGCTTGATCTGCCCAGTAATCGAATGTAATCAAGCACTGAACATTTGAACCCAAACCAATGCAAGTTCGTGAAAATGCTTCCCGTGGTTCTTCTTGAACATCAATGAACTTCATCTCTGTCCAGACAATTCTGGCGGTTTGGCGCTTGATGGTAATAATTTCTCCCCTAGCAATGATGTTGCGACTGTCGTCTTCCATGACTTTTTTCAATGTAGATTTGAGCGGAAACTGACTCCAGTCGTTGGGTGGTAGACGATTAAAAGATACTTCTAGACAGCAATCATCGTTAGGCGGTTTTTTATCGAGGAACTTGAAAGATTTGTCTTGTGGCTCAAGAATCCAATCCTGGGGAACATTGAAGCGAACAGCGCCTCTATCTGCTACAAATATTTTGTAACCTGATGGAGATTCCCAACGATGGTCAGGTTTTAATTCAAGTGTTTCTTTGATCCACTGGAGATTACTTTTCTTACGCTTTGCCATAGTGTTTCTGCATTTTCTGCTGAAGAGGATGATGTGGAATCAGCCCATCGTAGACATTACCCTTTTTGTTAATGTTATCAAATTGCGAGGATTTTGAATAACTATTATATTAAATTAATAAGATTTTAGGGATTTTATATCAAGGAATCCAAGGTAACTGTGACGTTGTGATTAAAATTTCAGCTTTTGGCATTAAAATCTTAGCCGCAGTGTTCATGGTTATGGATCATGTGTGCTATTTGCTAATGCCAGAGTTAAGAATTTTGCACTTTATTGGACGATTGAGTTTTCCTCTCTTTGCATGGCTTCTGGCTAAAGGTGAAAAACATACCCAAAATGTATACCGCTATGGTAGTAGATTATTAATTACAGCAATTATAACTCAGCCTATTTATAGTTTTGTTTTTCGGAGTTTATCACTTAATATTCTCTACACGCTTGTTCTTGGACTTGTGATGTTGCGCTTAGTTAGGCGTTATTCGCAATTCTGGCAGCAACTAATAATTATTGGATTGAGTGCAGCAGTTGCCGAAATTGTGGGAGTTGAATATGGAGCTTATGGGATTGGAGTAATTTTCTTGATGTCTTTAACAGATAAACTCAAGCCTAGTATATGGTTGCTCTGCTGGTGCATCTTTGAGTTGATTTTAGGAACTCTATTTATACCTAATATATTTCAACATTGGGCAATTTTTGCAGGATTCATTGTTTTTCGATTCAATGGTAGACAAGGTTCACGGGCTAAATGGTTTTATCTGTTTTATCCGGCTCATTTAATTATTTTGGGTATAATCAATTATTTAATACAGTCCAGGTAGATTTACGATTTCTCAGTTTATGTAAAAAGATTGAGCCAGAACTATCCCCTAACTAAAGGGCGATCGCAACAAACTTGTAATTTGCATTTTACTAAAAAATTAACCGAAGGTTTGCATTAGACAGACTTCACTTTATTTAGCTCAACCTACGGACAAACATAAAATCTGCTGTCATCCAAAGACTAATAAAAAAAACTAATTTAAGCAATTACAAAATTCTATTTTTCTTGCCGAAAAAGTTCAAATATTAGATATATCTATCTACATAGATAGATGCTATACAGTTACATATCTTTCTTTAGAAGTATATCTTTTAAAAAAATACTTAGTCTCAGACCATAAATTGAAAATAAATAGTAGATATACATTTCATTCAATGATATTCATCAGATAAATCTTAGTCTTTTGTTAATGTTTACCAGCTATGATGCCAGAGTAGTGAATGATAATTCGATTTGAACGTCTAGGGATAATTGTGTCATTCAGGAAAAATGCCCTAGACTTATCCCTCAAACTGCAAAATGTAGCCGAAAACAACTACTGAATAGGTAAATCTTTGAGGTAACAAGCATGAGTTATACTATCGAATCTGCACGGAATATTTTTTCTAGCACTCAAGTGGCAGATGCTGTTCCAGCCACTACAGCAATGTTTGCTGAACTCAACATTGACGATCAATTGGCATTTCTCTGGTATGCCTACGCTGAACTAGGTCGTACAATTACTCCAGCTGCTCCCGGAAAAGCAAATCTCCAGTTAATGGAAGGTATATTCAACGAAATTAAGCAAATGTCTCATGAACAACAAACGCAGTTAATGAGAGATTTAGCGAGTAATGCAGATACTCCCATCAGCCGTTCTTATGCATACTTTGGTGTCAATGCCAAATTAGGATTCTGGTGGCAGTTAGGAGAGTGGATGAAACAGGGTATAGTCGCTCCTATGCCAGTTGGTTATCAAATGTCAACCCAAGTTAAAGCAGTGCTAGAAGCTGTTCAAAAAATCGATTCGAGTCAGCAAATTACTGTACTACGCAATACTGTAGTAAATATGGGATTCGATCCGTCTCTGGCTGATAATAAACAGGCAGAAGTCATCAACTTTAAGTTCCCGCGTGCATCTCTAAGTCCCCAATTTACTATTGAGGGAGTTACAGAGCCAACAGTGCTGAAATACATTGAAGCGATGAATGCAGATAACTTTGAAGCTGCTGTTGCTTTATTTGCTAACAATGGTGCGCTGCAACCACCTTTCCAAAAACCAATTGTTGGTCGAGAAGCAATCACTGCTTACCTAAGAGATGAGGGACAAGGGTTAGTGATGAAGCCAACCAAAGGTGTTTCGGAAACTATCGAAGATGGTTATACACAACATAAAATTACTGGTACAGTCGAAACTCCTTGGTTTGGAGGTAATGTTGGGATGAACATTGCTTGGCGATTTTTACTCGATCCTCAAGGTCAAATTTACTTCGTGGCTATTGACTTACTTGCTTCTCCCAAAGAACTGCTTAACCTAACTCGCAAGTAAAATTTCTTTGTCTTAATACAAAAGCAATTGCGCTTGTTTAAGATGATGTTTTAAAAGATTTTTTGCTCTCATATAGCAGTCTTAAATCATTGAATAATAAGATCCCCGACTTCTTTGAGAAGTCGGGGATCTTAGTCTCTCGATTTTCATAACTTATTTAGGATGGCTATAGTCAGGAAAGCTTTGTGTCTTAGTGTATGGCTAAAACATTAATTTGGTGTTGTAATAATCCTGGCAAAACTGCAAAATTATAACTTTCAGGGCTTTTAAAACATTCTCTAAGCGCTATAACGCTCATCAAATCAAATCTCAATCAATGCTCTTAGAATCTTCTGTAAGAACTAGCCATTGCAGCCCAAAAATATAGATAAAGTTGAATTTAGTTAGCAAAAGCAGCTTTGACTTTCTCAAACCCCAGTTTGCTTTCTCATTTAAGTAATTCGCGCAATCTGCTGTTGAGCAACCGTCATTCATTGCCAGTGTAGAGAGCAAGAATGGAAATAAATCAGCAGTCACAAGTTAGGATATGTGCAATTACTCAAAGTTTTATCAAACCCAAATAATTGCATAGATACAAAATGACATTATGGTGTGTTGTTACAAAGGGCAACACACCCTACAGCAGTTTAAGAAAAAGATTTAAAAAAGATGAGTGTATGGGCATCTTGGGAACCATAGAAGTAAATCAAATTAGTAAAACTTCCCGTTTCCAGCAATGAAGACTCACTATCCCCGCAAAGGTAAAGCGTTACCCTTACAGATTGTTCTTGTTGTTCCCTTCCTGATTCAAATTTTTGGAGCGGTTAGCTTAGTGGGTTATTTGTCCTTTAAAAACGGACAAAGAGCAGTTAACGACCTAGCAGAACAGTTGATAGATCGCACCAGCGACGTAGTAAATGAACATTTGAAGTCTTATCTCTCCATTCCCCAAACCCTTAATCAGATCAATGCAAATGCCATCAGCAGGGGAATATTGGATGTGCGCGATCGCCAAATCCTGGGCAAATATTTCTGGGATCAGATGCAAGCCTATGACCTAACTTATATTGGTATGGGACTAACAACAGGTGAAGGACTGGGAGCGGCTCGTTATGATGGTAAGACGATCACTATTGACGATTGGACTGCCAAACCTCCTAATAATACCTACACTTACGCCACAGATAATCAAGGTAATCGAACTCAGGTTAATGCTCGGTGGGATTGGAACAATTTCAATGAATCTTGGTATACTCAACCAATCGCTGCTGGTAAACCTATTTGGGCAAAGATTGTAACTGGGAATTATCCCACTGGCCCCTACATTGCCGCTTCTGCCAGTCGTCCCATCTATGATTCGCAAAATCGCTTGCTAGGAATGATTGCTATAGATATCCATCTGCTAAAACTCAGCGATTTTTTACGCAATTTGAATATTAGTCAGTCTGGGCGAGTATTCCTTTTAGAACGGGATGGTACATTAATCGCTAGTTCTGGTACAGAAAAGCCTTTTGTTATTGTCAATCAAGATATCCGGCGATTAAAGGCGATCAATAGTTCTGACCCAATCATACAAAACATTGCCAAAAACCTCCAAACTTCTGGGTTTAGATCTATCAACCAAGACACAGATTTTAAACTTGAGGTGCAAGGAAAAAGTCATTTTATCAATGTTGTACCTTGGCGTGACAAGTATGGCTTGAATTGGCTGATGGTAGTAAGTGTGCCTGAAGACACATTCATGGCGCAAATTAATGCCAATACACGCACTACGATCGCACTTTGTTTTGGCGCATTAATTATTGCTTCGGTAATGGGTGTGTTTACATCCCATTGGATTGTCCACCCGATTGTGCGACTAAATTGGGCAAGTGAGGCAATGGCATCCGGTAATTTAGCTCAGAAAGTAGAAATTAGCGGTATTCAAGAATTTAATACCCTGTCTAACTCTTTCAACCACATGGCAGAACAACTGCATGAATCGTTTACTGCTTTAGAAAAAAGCAAAGAAAAATTAGAAGATCGAGTAGAAGAACGTACCACTGAACTCAAAAATGCATTAGAGGAATTGCAACGCACTCAATCTCAAGTTATTCAAAGCGAAAAAATGTCTAGTTTGGGACAACTAGTTGCTGGAGTCGCACACGAAATTAATAATCCAGTCAACTTTATTCATGGCAACCTCGTTCATGTACAGGAATATACTCAGGATTTATTAGCGTTTGTACAGTTGTATCAGCAGTACGATCCTAACCCTGCGGCTGAAATTCAAAGGGTTGCCGAAGACATCGATCTGGAGTTTTTGCAAGAAGACTTACCAAAAATGTTGTCTTCTATGAAAGTAGGAACCGATCGCATTTGTCAAATTGTACTGTCGCTGCGAAACTTCTCCCGCATCGATGAAGCAGAATTTAAAAGCGTTGATATTCATGAGGGCATCGATAGTACTTTGATGATTTTGCAACACCGCCTCAAAGCTAAACCAGAACAACCTGAAATTGAGGTGATTAAAGACTACGGCAATGTACCCCTAGTAGAATGCTATGCCGGACAACTCAACCAGGTATTTATGAATATCTTAGTTAATGCGATTGATGCCTTATACCAATTCTGTATGAAGATGCGCCAAACTACGTCAAACTTATAGATGGGTGCATTTAGTAATTTTGTTATG
>NZ_JAVRCP020000059.1:0-34748 GCF_034530675.2 Nostoc sp. DedVER02 | reverse complement strand
ATCCTTTCTGTTCGTTGTGCTTATCTGAATGGTTTACTTGCTATTTGAGTGTTTCTGCCAAAAGTGGATGCTCCCGTTCTTTATCCATTCTTGCTCATTTTTTTGATGATCAAATTCAATCTTATTCGTAATCCTAGATTGTAGATTTGCATTATTCAAAGCAAGTTTTTTAAATTCAACAAATCCGAATAAATCAAGCTTTTCCTTAGCTGTGTCAATTCTTCTCGTTTTATTTCTAACACCATCAAGTTTTTTATTGTAAAAATTCATTTTTATAATATTTCTAATAGCCCTTTCAACTTCTGTAGAAATAATTGTTTTTTGATCTGTTTGAGTATTATTTTTATCTGCAATATATTCGCAGAATTCAAAAATAAGATTTTCCATCTCATCAACTGTATAAGGCTCTATTTCTATATAAGTTTGTTCCGCAGATTTTATAATTACTTCACATATAGTAGTTTTACCTGATCCCGTTGATAGTAACTCTTTGGTATTTTTGGAAACATGAAAGTCGCTTATCAAGTTAAAAAGATGACAAATAGCCGTAGTTTTTCCTTGCCCAACAGTACCTATAAAAGCAATTTTATATTTTTCTATACTAAGAATTTTTTCTATTTCATCTAATCGCTCTAACTTGGATTTCAGGTTATTAATGCAAATATGATTAGGTATATTAATTTCCGAATGACCTGAAATTTTATTTATTTCCTTACTCAAATCTTGTTTCAATAATGCAATCTCTTCTTGCCACGTTATCGTCAACATACTGTTTACCCTGTTTCCATGCTTACTTACTTGATATTTACAGTATGCCCATTATGCTTGAATATCTAACAACAGCCTCATAACACTACCAACCCCTTCTCTGGCAAGACTTTAGCCACTTGGTGATGAACAAGGCGATCGCTAATTTTGGCTGAGTTAAAGGTTCTGGTAGAAATGCGTAATGGCTCCACAAACTAAGTTCGTCTACATGGACTCCAGCAAGTTGAAACCCACGGAGGTGGGTTTTGTTTGTATAGCTGCGATTTCTAATCGCCAAAGCTAGCGTATTTTACTGGCAGTTAAGAAATAAATGGTTTTAAAATGGTGCAATCTTAAAATATTTAGGGGTGCAGCTATGTCGCTACGCAATGAGCCTTTAGATTGGCAACTTGAAACGAATAATCCTTATATACCAGTTTATCATCAAGGGAATTTGGTGGGATTTTTTAAACCAGAATATGCCAATGAAATTATTAAAACTTTAAATGAAGAAGAAGTTTTAAAGAAAGCTCTAAAAATGGCTTGTACTGATTTAATTAAAAAAATCGGTGGCGATACCAGAAAAGTCAATTATTTAATGGAAAAATATGTAAAAACTAGTGAACGTCCGAAGCATGGAACTAGAGCGATCGCAGTTTTACTTCAAGATAGACAAAAAGAGCTTGATTTGAGTAACCAGGAGTTTACAAAATTCTGCGACACCTTTAAATTATCTCCCACCGAACTGAATAATATTTATGCTGGACAAGCATTTGATGATAGTTTGTTAGCGCCCCTTTCACGTATATTAGGGATGCCGAAAGAGCAATTGCTGAAAGTGCGAGATGGTTCGCAAGAACCAAGCAACACATGAAGAGCAAATCAAAATTTTCAATTGATATAAAGTTGTGAAAACAGACATCATCTTTTATCGCCTGTTTCAAGAATTCCCTGATATCTTCTTTGAAATTATGAATTTTTAATTTTTAGTTTTTAATTTTTAATTCCACGAAGGGGTTGACTGGGGTGCTGTGGTTTTATACCCAAATAGGAATGTAGATACAGGAGATATCAAACATTACCGTGAGTTTTTCACAAGTGGGCGCGTCAGACGCATTTATTTGGATGAATTAGGTGAAAATGCATCGCTTCCAATTGGCATTGCAACTGCTAAATTAGTAATTGCAACCGACGATATAGCGATCGCACAAGCAAGGGAGTTGATAGACAGAACCAAGTCCGAGATAAACTCACCACCAAAACAGCAGCAATTATTACAATTTATAGAAACTATTTTGGCTTACAAATTTCCCACAATGAGTAGGGAGGAGATCGAGCAAATGTTTAGCTTAAGCGAGTTAAAGCAAACCAGATTTTATCAGGAAGCTTTTCAGGAAGGTGTTGAACAAGGCATTGAACAGGGCATTGAACAAGGGAAACTTAAAGCAGTACCAGCAATGTTGGCAGCAGGGTTGACTGTAGAACAAGTAGCACAGGCGTTAGATTTGAATGTCGAAGAAGTCAGACAATTAACGCAAACTCAGCCTTAAGATAGATGTGGTAAATTTTATCCGTGGCTCAAGCCAAATTTGGTTTGCGGCTTCCGAACTTGATCGCGACGAATTTATAGTTAATTTTTGTTAATATTAGAGGCGGTGTTAGTACTTCGTCCTCAACCACCCACTCCCTACCTGAGAGAAACTTAATGCTGCGACTAGAACATATAAGTAAAATTTATCCCACAGGCGAAGTTCTCAAAGATATCAACTGGGAAGTTAAACCAGGCGATCGCATTGGCTTAGTCGGTGTCAACGGTGCTGGAAAATCTACCCAACTCAAAATCATCTCTGGGGAAATTGAACCCACCGCAGGCGAAATCATCCGTCCTAATAGCTTACATATAGCCTACCTCAACCAAGAGTTTGAAGTAGACCCCACCCGCACCGTTAGAGAAGAATTTTGGACTGTCTTCAAAGAAGCCAACGAAGTACAGTTATCTCTGGCGCACATACCACGAGAGATGGAAACGGCTACTCCAGAGGAACTGGATCGACTGATCGACAAGTTGGATCGGTTGCAGCGCAAATTTGAAGCCTTAGACGGCTACAACTTAGATGCACGCATCGGGAAAATTTTACCAGAGATGGGGTTTGGGTTAGAAGATGGCGATCGCCTCGTCAGTGCCTTCAGTGGTGGTTGGCAAATGCGGATGAGTTTAGGTAAAATCCTGCTGCAAAAACCCGACTTGTTGCTGCTGGATGAACCGACTAACCACCTAGATTTAGAAACCATTGAGTGGTTGGAAAATTACCTCAGAGGGCTAATTACGCCGATGGTAATAGTCTCCCATGACCGGGAGTTTCTTGACCGCCTCTGCACCCAAATAGTGGAAACTGAACGTGGCGTTTCCAGTACCTACCTTGGTAACTACTCAGCATATTTGGAACAAAAAGCCGAAAGTCAATCAGCACAACTGAGTGCTTACGAACGCCAACAGAAAGAATTAGAGAAACAGCAAACCTTTGTTGATAGATTCCGCGCCAGTGCTACTCGCAGTACCCAGGCAAAAAGCCGGGAAAAGCAACTCGAAAAAATTGAGCGCATTGAAGCACCTATCGCTGGGGTAAGAACTCTACACTTCCGTTTTCCCCCTGCACCCCGCAGTGGACGTGAGGTAGTGGATATTAAAGATTTAACTCATCTTTATGGTGATAAAATTCTGTTTTTGGCAGCAAATCTCCTAATTGAAAGAGGCGATCGCATTGCTTTCCTTGGCCCCAATGGTGCTGGCAAATCTACCCTTCTGCGCGTAATTATGGGTATGGAACAACCCACAGAAGGTATTGTTAAATTAGGGGATCATAACGTTATTCCCGGTTACTTCGAACAAAATCAAGCTGAAGCTTTGGACTTGAAAAAAACTGTCATGGAAACTATCCATGATGAAGTTCCCGACTGGGATAATCAAGAAGTCCGCACGCTTTTGGGACGCTTCTTATTTACTGGAGACACAGTATTTAAGGCAGTTGGGGCATTAAGTGGAGGAGAAAAAGCTCGTTTGGCATTGGCAAAAATGCTCTTACGTCCCGCAAACTTACTAATTTTAGATGAGCCGACAAACCACCTAGATATTCCAGCGAAAGAAATGCTGGAAGAAGCGCTTAAAAATTATGATGGTACGGCAATTGTCGTTTCCCACGATCGCTACTTTATTTCTCAAGTAGCTAACAAAATCGTTGAAATTCGGGACGGTGAATTCCGCGTTTACTTAGGAGATTATCATTACTATCTCCAAAAAATTGCTGAAGAAAAAGAACAAGCAAAGTTAGCTGCGATCGCTGCTGAAAAAGCTGCCAAAAAAGCTGCCAAAGCTTCCAGCAAAAGGAAATAGGAGATTAGATAATACCTTAGTAGTAGCCTTTTAGGACTACTACTAAGTAATTAGTCCTTATTAGCGATCGACAAAATTATAGAATAATTGGTAAAAATTAAAAAAGATTTCAAAAAACTGGAAGTCTTTAATAAAATAAATTAATAAGCAAAAATTCACTTGCAGCGTGGATTAGCAGTGGTATCATTCGGGTATTACAAAAAGTAAAGGGCAATTTTACTATGACCAAAGCACCTGTTGCTCCTGTGGTGCTAGTCATTTTAGATGGATGGGGCTACTGCGAGGAAAAGCGAGGAAACGCTATTGTTGCTGCTAAAACTCCCATTGTGGACAGTTTATGGACAGCTTACCCGCATACCCTCATCCGCACATCAGGAAAAGCCGTAGGGTTGCCAGAAGGTCAAATGGGCAACTCGGAAGTAGGTCATTTGAACATTGGTGCTGGGCGAGTTGTACCGCAAGAACTGGTACGCATCTCCGATGCGGTCGAAGACGGTTCTATTGCCTTAAACCCAGCACTCGTCAAAATTTGCCAGGAAGTTCGTTCTCGGAATAGCAAGCTGCATCTAGTCGGGCTATGTTCTGAGGGAGGGGTACATTCGCATATCACCCATCTATTCGGACTACTTGACTTAGCCAAAGACCAGCGAATTCCAGAAGTTTGTATTCACGCTATCACCGATGGTCGTGACACCGCCCCAACTGACGGTTTAAAAGCAATCACATTGCTACAAAATTATATAGACCGCGCCGGAATTGGGCGCATAGTCACCCTTAGCGGTCGCTACTACGCGATGGATCGCGATCATCGGTGGGATCGAGTCAAACGTGCCTACGACGTGATGACCCAAGATGGTACGGGTGATAATCGCACGGCTGTGGAAGTCTTGCAAGCATCTTACGCCGAAGGGGTAAAAGATGAATTTATCAACCCAATCCGAATTGCCCCAGGCGCAATAGAACCAGGCGATGGGGTGATATTTTTCAACTTCCGCCCCGATCGCTCCAGACAACTGACTCAAGCTTTGGTCAGTCCCACATTTACTGGTTTTGAAAGACAGCAAATCACACCACTGTCTTTTGTCACGTTTACACAGTATGATTCAGACTTACCCGTGGCTGTAGCCTTTGAGCCTCAGAATCTCAGTAACATTCTGGGAGAAGTGATAGCCAATCATGGTTTGAATCAATTCCGCACTGCCGAAACAGAGAAATACGCCCACGTCACCTATTTCTTTAATGGTGGTCTAGAGGAACCTTTTGCTGGAGAAGATCGGGAACTTGTAAGCAGCCCAATGGTAGCTACTTACGATCGCGCCCCAGCAATGTCAGCAGCAGCAGTTACAGATGTGGCGATCGCTGCGATTCAAAAGGGTACGTATTCTCTAGTTGTAATTAACTATGCCAACCCAGATATGGTAGGGCATACTGGTCAAATCGACGCTACCATTACAGCCATTGAAACAGTCGATCGCTGTTTGGGACGTTTGTTGGAGAGCGTTATCAAAGCCGGTGGTACAACAATTATTACTGCCGATCACGGCAACGCTGAGTATATGCTAGATGATGGGGGTAATCCCTGGACAGCCCACACCACTAACCCAGTCCCCTTTATATTGGTAGAAGGCGAGAAAGTCAAAATCCCTGGATATGGTACAAATGTCGAACTGCGAAACGATGGTAAGCTATCCGACATTGCCCCCACAATTCTAGAGATTTTACAGCTGCCTCAGCCACCAGAAATGACTGGGCGATCGCTACTGAAAACAGCAGATTATGAGTTACAACGCACTCGCACCCCCGTGCAAGTAGGGCTGTAAAAGACTTTTGAATCCTGAGTTAGGAGTTTACTAAAAACTCCTAACTACTGAATTCTGTTTTTTGAAACTCCTAACTACTGAATTCTGTTTTTTGAAACTTTTTATAAATGAGATTCCTACCATGACAGTTACTAATATCGTGCAAGGTATTTGGGCGTTTTCCGCCACTGGTTTGATTATCTTGGTTTTACTGCATAGCCCCAAAGGTGATGGTATTGGAGCCATTGGTGGACAAGCCCAACTATTTAGCAGTACCAAAAGTGCAGAAAACACCTTAAACCGAATTACTTGGGCATTGACAGTAATTTTTCTCGGTTTGACAGTAGTTTTAAGTGCTGGTTGGCTGCCTAAATAAGGATAGGTCGATGGGGAAAAAAACCCAACACCCAATACTTAATACCCTAATAAATTTAATTTCACAGAGGTTAATTACAGTCCTGGCTCTTTTTCTTGGCACAGGGCTGTTAATCGTTTTTAGCAATCTTCAGTCAAGTGATGGGTTTATAATAATACCAAAATATATATATTCAAACTCAGTAATTTCTCTCCCTCCATTATCTCCATCAAAACCCCATCCCTTACCGCCCACACTCTCACAGTGGCAAGATAGTACTAACAGTGGTGACTACTTTTCCCAAGTAATAACAACCCAAGTTGGTTATTTAGTCTGGTCAAAATTTCCTATTCGAGTTTACGTAGAACCACCAAAAGCCATCAGCGAAAAACAAGCTCAACTATGGGTTAACAGTGTCTTGCAGGGTGTGCAAGAATGGAATACTTATTTACCTTTGATAATAGTCGAACAGCCAGAAATTGCTGATATTACGATCGCACGAAAAGTTCCACCTCTACAAATTTCTCCAGATAGTAATATACCCCGTGCGCGATCAGCACAAACTACTTACGAGTTATACACCAAGAATAAAGTTTTATCCCACCGCTTCACCATCTTACTAAGTCCTAGTCAAACAGGTAATTATCTCATTGCAGCTACCCGCCACGAATTTGGTCATGCGCTAGGAATTTGGGGTCATAGTCCGCTACAAACTGATGCTTTATACTTTTCCCAAGTTCGTAACCCATCGCTTATTTCTATTAGGGATGTGAATACTTTGAAGCGGGTTTATGAACAGCCAACCAGTTTAGGATGGTCTTTAGCAGAGTTTCCGTAGCGAAGTCTTTCCTGCTTTCTCAGGTGCAAAGAATCAAAATTTAATATTAAGGCAACCAATTTTTATCTAAAATTTGCTCTAATGTATAAGGGCATAATTCAGGTAAAGTAGTTAGCTTTGTTTTAGCCTTAACATAGTCCAAGGCATTGCTATAAATTATGCTGAAATTATCCTCTAAATGTTTGCGTAAATTCGCACTTAAATCTTCATTTATTTGATTACGAAAACTAATAATTTCTGCTGCCCAATGATTAGCATTTCTTGGCTTTTCTAAATCCCAATATTGATAAAGTAATAAATGTCTAATTATCTGTTCCAACAAACTTCTTACTCGTCTTTTTTCATTTTTAGCCAAATCTTCCAATTCTTCTATTAAATTTTCATAATCAATGTCTGCTAATTGTCGGTTTTTGAGACATTTAATAGTCTCCTCTAACCATTGCAGGTAATTGGATTCATATAATGTTTTTATGTCGATGATTGCAGCCATTTTTCGAGTTTATAGCTTTAATTTACTCTTATTTATTATTTCATGTTAACTAATTTATTAATTTTTGCCGATAATTGCCCATAAAAAAAAGATACACAGCATTCATAAGTTAAGTCAGAAGATATCCAGCGACTCCCAGAATAACCAAGCAAAAGTTTTACCCTACCGTCTGTCAGTAATCCAAGTCTCTCGCTGTTGCCCCTGAATCGACTGTACAATTCCAAACCTTTCCTCAATTTTACGTGGCAGAGTGTATATACCAATAGTCTAGTAAAACTGGTAAGAGAACTCTTAGTCAGGCATCTGTATCCACAAGTCCCAAATTATTGCATGACTAGAATGCTAGCCAATGCTGCCTAACATTGTTAGCCGATCGCACTTATTGCTATCTTAAAATTTACAGTGCGATCGCACTTCTTCTCTTTCCTTATGCTCTACGACTTAACGGTAGAGGTCGTTGTGCTAAAACTTCTTTATAAAGTTCTTCCAGCAGAGTAATATTTTTACTGAGGGTATAGCGGTCTAATACACGCTGTCTGGCTTTATGCCCTAGTAAGGTTGTTAACTCTGGATGGTCTTGCAACACAGGTAAAAGGGTTTTTAATTGCGATCGCGCTGTTTTAGTATTAATAACTATACCTGCGCCCTTTTCCAATACTTCTCCATCTGCACCCACATCTGTGGCTAAACAAGCTAATCCACAGGACATTCCTTCTAACAGAGATAGGGATAAACCCTCTACCAATGAAGGTAAAATAAATACATCTGCGCCCCGCAAAATCTCAATGCGTCGGTCTTCATCAGCGATAAATCCCAACCAGATAATGCCGTATTCTGAATCATAAAAAGGCTCTAAGGAAGACTTTAAAGGGCCGTCGCCAACAATTAGCAACTTAGTATCAGGCCCCATTGCAGACTGCTTCCAAGCCCGGAGGAGGGCTTCGACATTTTTCTCTGGTGCTATTCGGCCCTGATAGACAAACAAGCGTTCGGCTTTAAATTCTGTTTTGACTTGAGAAAACCCTGGAGAATACTTAGCCGTATCAACACCATTGGGAATTACGGCTATATTTTCTTTTCTCACACCCATCCCTGCCAATAATTCTCGCTGAATTTGGGAAAAGACAATGACGCGATCGTAGTTAACTAAAAAAGGTGCGTAAAGCTGATAAGCCAAAAGTTGTGTTCCCGATACTAGCTTTGCCCCCTTGCCAGCAAACGGTGTGTGAAAAGTTGCAACTAAGGGTAATCTCAGTTCCTCACAGATTTCTGGTAGAAAAAAGTCTAGAGGAGATAAGGTTAAGGAAGCATGGACTACATCTGGTTTGATTTCCCGCAGCGAATCGGTTAAAACTTTGGTTGCTTTAAAAGTGGGAATTGTGTAAACCTGAGACTTGTAAATGAAAGGTAAGGAAACCTCTCGAAGATTTGGCCAATTGTCAGGTTCAGACTCTTCCTGGGCGAAGTGAAGAAAGCTAACTTGATGTCCCTTATGATGCAAGGCATTTGTAACTTCTCGACTGTAGGTGACATTGCCGCAAAAGGGTGATTTTTTTCCAATCCAGGCTATACGCATTCTTTATTTAGCTGTAAGAAAAGCGGGTTTAATCTATTACTTGTGTGCCTTTTGTGATTTTTCTTTTATCTAGCTATACTTGCTGGTTTTTTATTTATTAAAAATTTCCACCATATTCCAGTTTAAAAAGCCTTATTAAGCTCATTAAACCGTGGATTGATGGCTTTATTTATTTTACTTATAAGTTGTTAATTTCTGATACTTAAACAACTTATTCTGACTAATGTCAGATTCATATCCCACAAGTATGTGATAAATTTTCACTGACCACAGTTTAGCATGAACACAAAACCTTTAAGGAAATTAATAATTACTCAAAAGTAATGAATAATAACTCCTGTTAGGTGATAACTACTTATGGGAGTTATACCAGGTTAAGATACCTCCTGAAAAGACGATCGCAGCTAATCCCAAAAAAACTGCCTGTAATCCTACGAAAGTTTCTGCAACACCTGCTAGTGCCAAAGGTAAGGAAAGGGCAATATTAATTACATTGTTTTGTAAACCAAAGACTTTACCACGCATTTCTGGAGGCGTTTCTGTTTGGATTGCGGTTTGCATGGGAATTCCTATTAGTGCCCCAAAGATACCTAATAGTGCCACCAGTAACAAGGCTAGCCATAGTTGGGTTGTAAATATTGATAAACCAATCAGGGATGCTGCCATACCCATACAACCGTATAAACTTAACTGGGTATAAGAAAAACGTTGACCAAATTGACCGAGAATTGTTGCTCCAGCAGCAATGCCAACACCACCAGCTGCTAGTAAAAAGCCGAATTGCGAGGCTTTCATATTGGGAATGATTTCTGCCATCCGAACTGCTAAAACAGTTAATGCTGCAAAGACAGAAAACAAGATAATTAGTTGAAGCAAAGCGTTACGGACGCGATGATTTGCTTTGAGGTAGGCAAAACCATCTCGCAAATCAGAAAATACGTGAGGAAATTCTGTATCGGGGTGGTGGTGTTTTTCTTTAGTTGCCAAGATGAATAAAATTACTCCAGCGATCGCATAACTACCACCTACTAAAAGTTCTTTGCCCAAACTACCACTACCACCAATTTGTGACCAAAGTCCATCTGCGATCGCTAACAATGGTTCTCCCACAGCAAACCCAACAATCACCGATGCCATCATCGTTGTCGTATAAAGAGAATTAGCTGAGAGTAAATGCTGTTCTTCTACTATTAAGGGAATTACCGCCTGTTCCGCGGGTGCAAAAAACTGCGTCAGCGTGGAAACTAAAAAAGTCACGCCCAGAATAATCAAAAAACCTACTGGCATGACTCCTATAGGTTTCCAGCCATGAGTCAACCACAGCAGGAAGGGAATTGACAAAACCAGAATGCCGCGCCAAATATTCGTTGCCACCAGCACAGCCTTTTTCGACCAGCGATCGACAAACACACCAGCAACGGAACCAAACAATACGGCTGGGATGGTAAAAGCCATCATCAAAACTGATACCCAACCACTAATACTCTGATTACTAGCCTGAAACTGAGTATTAATCAAAGCAATCATCAGCACCAAATAAACTTTATCAGCTAGTTGAGAGAAAACTTGACCGCCCCAAAGAGCCAGGAAATTCGGGTTTTTTAATACAGGCAAAAACCCTTGCTGTGTTACATCTGCTGAACCAGCTTCACCACCTGAACCAGATCCATCTAATTTGGATGATTCTTTTTCTGGAATAGTGGCTACTGGCAAGTGCCCATTGCCATTACCGTTGCTATCTACCTCAGCAGTAGTTAATTTATCCTCAGATTGTGTTTCTAATGGACTTGGAACATCAGTTTTTGGGATCTGGGCTGTCCTACTTTGATCGTTTTTAGAAACGTCTTTTGGGGACATTTCTTGGCTATCGATTTGACTAGGTGTACACTTTGAAACGGCACTCAAGTGATTCCTGACTGTAGGATCTGATATTCTATTATGTTTTTTAACGAGGCTTGGTGACAAAGGCAGGATTTTTTTATCCAAATCAGATGGTTGCATCATGGTTGGTTGGCAGCAAAATAAGAATCGATCAAAGTAGCAGAACGAATAGGGCGACCTAATTGATACTGAGCATATTGGCGCAAAATCTGCTCAACAAATAACCAGTTACGATCTCTAGCACCATCAATTTGCATTATCTCTGGTTGTGACAGATGTTGAAGCAAAGCCAGTTCCATAGCGCCCAGACGACTAGAAATCACAGGTATTTCTTGGCGATGCACAACAAGGGTTTGGGCATGGGGTATGGGGGATGGGGCATTGGGAATGGGGTATTGGTCTTTCCTTATTTCCCTCTCTCCCTCTGTTCGTAAACGTTTCCAAGTTTCTAAGCAAATCGTTCCACCCGTTGGGACGCTAAATCCTACCTGCCAGTTGGGGTGTGTAAAGTCTGGCTTGAGGGAACGCCCAGATAAGCAGCAGACTTGAACTTGTGGCGTTACTCCTGCTAATGCTAAAAGGTGAAATACCCCATGAGCCAAATGAGCCAAAACACCAGAAGTATTTGCACTAGACAATGCTTCTAACCGATGGAGATGTTCATTGAACAACTCATAAAGTTCTTCTTGGGGTTGTTCACTCAAAGCTTGAGAGAGGACTATTTCTGCTAAATATTGGCTGGCAGCCAATTTTCCCAAATCTTTAGCTAAACCAGGATAAGTTTTTAACGTCTGTGCTTGAGTAATTTTATCAAGCGATCGCCCCTTAGCGATCAATAGTTCATTCACAACGAACATACCACTCCTGCCCCCCAAGCTGGAGTTGTGCTTACGTGCCCCTGGAGCCACTGCTCGAATCAGACCAAATTCTGGTGTCAAAATCGTCACTATTTTATCTGATTCTCCCAAAACCTGGGTTTTAAGATTAATTCCGGTTGCTTTGTAGGTTCTACTCATTAGTCATTATTTAGTCATTAGCCATAGGTCATGGGTCATTAGCTGAGGAAAAATGACAAATAACAAAGGACAAAGGACAAATGACTATTCACCCTTTCCCAGGTTATCGCGCTGGCGGATCAAATCGATACCGCGAGATGTACCTAATCTAGTAGCACCCGCTACGATTAAGTCTAGAGCTTGATTGATTGTGCGGATACCACCCGCAGCCTTAATTCCTACCCTTTCTTTTGCTAATTCCTGCAAAAATCGCACATCTGCCACTGTTGCACCGCCATTCCAACCTGTACTAGTTTTTAAGAAAGCTGCCCCCGCCTCCATAGCTATTTCAGCAGCTATTTTTTTCTCCGCATCTGTCAACAGATTGGTTTCCAAAATTACCTTGACAGTTTGCCCAGTCTCTTCACAAATTTCGGCTATTTCCCGGTGGACTTCTTCTGTTTTACCAGCTTTCAACCAGCCTAAGTTCATTACCACATCCAACTCTGTGGCTCCATTTTCGACCGCTTCTTGAGCCTCATAAAGTTTCACGGCTGAAGTCGTCGCACCAGAGGGAAAGCCAATCACCGTACAGACTTTTGGGTTTTTGCCGTGGAGGAGTTCGACTGCTTGTTTAACATAAGCGGGGTATAAGCAAACCGCCGCAAAATTGAATCTGTATGCTTCTTCACACCACTGCTTAACCTGTTCTGGAGTAGCCGTTGGCGTTAACAGGGCGTGATCGATAAATGGCGCAATATCAATATCTGGATAGTCTGCTGCCATCGTGTCTTCTGCCAGTGAATGATTATTAAACTTTATAAAAAATTAAAACATTTCTTATATATATATTAAACCATATTTATTACGAGTTTATCCTGAAAACAAGCTGCTAACTTATTTTGGATGTCAGCTTTGTAGATGTTGCGGAATTAGTGTAAGTGTTTAAGTTGACATTAGACAGAGTCAGGTTAGAAATATTAACAGCATTTTCTACACTAATTTTTAAGAAGTTAATAATAGTTTTAGCTAACGCTTTTGATGCCAAATATGGTACGCCATTACCAATAGTTTTAAACATATTCGTGAGCGACATATTATCTGGAAGTACAAAATTTTCAGGCAAAGATTGGATAGCTAAAGCTTCTGCTACAGATATTCGCCGGATTTTATAGGGATGCAAATGTACTTCATTATTTCCATAGCAAGCTGTCGGAGAGTAACGCCATCGGTGAAGACGTTTGAAAGACTTTTTAGAATCATCTCCTTCATCAATAGCAGCAAATTTTGTAATACCTGCCCTTGGTTTAAAACAGTTTTCAGCATTAGGATGCTTCAGCACATTATTTTTTTTAAACCAGTATTCAACTGCTAATTCTTGAGGGATACCTTCAGGACAAGGCATGATGGAATTTTCTTGGAATGGATCGCACTTAAGCCAAGGGTAAGCAAAAACATTTTCTTGAGGATATAAAATATGGTTTCTCCAAGGAAAAGTATTTTCGGTGAGTAATTTTTCACTACCAAGTTTTATTCCTATATCCTTCATAAAATTATTTTGGAAACCAATCAGAATAATTCTTTCTCTATCCTGGGGTACACCATATTCGATAGCATTAATTAAGCGCTCTGTTAAGATATAGCCTGCTTCTAGTAATTGTTGTTTAAGCGATTCAAAGAATAAACGATGCTTTGTTGTTCTCCACAACCCCTTAACGTTCTCAAATAAAAAGAAATCTGGAAGATTTCGGCAAATTAATTCAACATAAGAAGCAGAAAGCTTGCCATTATCTCCTAAACTTCCTCTATTTTTCCCACCAATAGAAAAATCAGGACAAGGAGGCCCGCCAATGAAGCCCACAATATTATTAGATTTGCGGCAATCTTGTACCAACTCACTTAGGTGTTGTGTTTGTAAACCTTCGTGAAGCTGGCTTATATCTCCTGTTTCTCCGTGATGATATCCGTATTCCGGTAACGGGAGATTGAGAATCTGCCGTGAATAACAGTATGCTGCCATGAAGGGTGAAAAAATTTCATTAACGTAAACAATATTAAAACCACTAGCTTCAAAACCTAAATCTAGCAAACCTGAACCAGCGAAAAAGGAGAAAATACAAGGACGATCGCTCATTCAATAACTAATATCGTGAAACAGCCTTAATTAATATCGAACCTAAAAATTAGGGTTTATACCTACGTACCAATCAACAACGAACAATTTTAAGAATGCTTAAATAGTGAAAGAAATTCATACTTACTCTAAGTATTTAATATCAAATTTTACTCAATCTTTAAAGAAAATCCCTGACAGAAAAAGGGTCTGAAGTCACAATTAAATATAGGAGTTTCCAAGCTCCAAATGATGTTTAAGACAAAGATTTGTCATTAAACAAAAAACCGGGGTACTTCGGACTAACTTTTATGCGGATTTTAATTTACTCTTACAACTACTATCCAGAACCAATTGGGATTGCCCCACTGATGACTGAGTTAGCAGAGGGACTAGTCAAACGTGGGCATGAGGTTCGCGTAGTCACCGCTATGCCCAACTATCCTGAGCGTCAAATTTATCAGGAATATCGGGGCAAATGGTACCTCAACGAATATAAAAATGGTGTTCAAATTCAACGCAGTTACGTTTGGATTCGTCCACAACCCAATCTATTAGATCGGGTGCTACTAGATGCTAGTTTCGTTGTCACTAGCTTTGTACCTGCCCTCTTCGGTTGGCGGCCAGACGTAATTCTTTCAACATCACCATCTTTGCCAAGCTGTGTACCAGTTGCTCTTTTAGGATGGTTACGTGCTTGTCCTGTGATCTTAAATCTACAAGATATATTACCAGAAGCAGCCGTCCACGTCGGTCTACTGAAAAATAAATTGCTTATAAAGTTATTTACAGTATTGGAAAAATTTGCTTACCACACTGCGAGTAAAATTAGCGTTATCGCCGATGGGTTTGTGGACAATTTGCGAGCTAAGGGCGTAAAAGCTGACAAAATTGTGCAAATTCCCAACTGGGTTGATGTAAATTTTATCCGTCCCTTGCCTAAAGAAAATAACCCTTTCCGTGCAGCGCATAATCTAAATGACAAATTTGTAGTACTTTATTCTGGGAACATTGCCCTAACCCAAGGTTTAGAAAGCGTTGTCAAAGCTGCTTCTGTGTTGCGCCATATCCCAGATATTGTTTTTGTTATTGTTGGAGAGGCAAAAGGTTTACAGCGATTACAACAAGAATGTCTAGACTGCGGCGCAGATAATGTTCTGCTTTTACCATTTCAACCCCGCAAATCTTTACCACAAATGTTGGCAGCTGCCGATGTTGGCTTAGTGGTGCAAAAGAAAAATATTGTATCGTTTAATATGCCGTCAAAAATTCAAGTGCTACTTGCTAGTGGAGCAGCTTTAATTGCCTCTGTGCCTGACAATGGTACAGCAGCAAGAGCGATCAGGCAAAGTGGCGGCGGAGTTATCGTTCCTCCAGAAGATCCCCAAGCTTTAGCAATGGCAATTTTAGACTTGTACCAAAACCCCGAAAAGGTCAAAACTCTGGGTTATAAAAGTCGCCAATACGCGATTGAGAACTATGCTTTTGAGCAAGCTTTAAATCAGTATGAGTCTTTGTGTTACTCATTAACGGTAGATCGTACAGCTATTCAGTCTACTACAACAGTTACAGTCTCTAGAGCAGAAAGCCCATAAGGATGTGACCGACTTTGAAAGTTGCAATTCTACCCTCACTATCTAAAGTGCAATTGATTCTGAGGGTGTTTAATTATACTTAAAATTTACAGTAATAGAGCAATACGCTTGGGTTAAGTAAATATCTCTTTGAGGCAAGCAAAGAAAACAGAGGGAGAGAAAAAAGGCTTAATCCAAGCATATTGAGCAAAAGACAAGGAGTTTTCAAATGGGTTTTGAACCCAAAATCCCGCAGCTTTCCACAGCTTCGCTTCATTATTAATTAAATATGTGGGAACATGTGGGAACACCAATTTTTAACTATACAGTCAAAGTGCTTTAGTGTCCCTTAGTACTCAATGATACACTGGTATCAATCACACTTTTGGTAGACCAGGCATGAATCTGCTGTGTTGTATTGTAGTTTATTAGTAGACATCAATTATCAAACTAGCCCCCATAAACACCTGTTTTTTTGTTAGTATTCAAAAAAACCTATTGACACATTTGTCAGATCAATTGTTTGTTGTTTGTAAGTAAATGTAAACAATTGTTTCAAAGGAAAAAAGCACCTGAGGTTTAATGACTGACTATTTCCAAGGAAATTTCCCATTACAATCTGTTCCACTGACGAAAAGTGTGGTAAAAAGCCACGCCCATACTGAAGAGGAGAGCGGAAAATTAGCTGCAACGATCGCAGAAGCTGCATCAGACCGCAAAGCGGGTGAGATTTTATTGCTCAAAGTAGCAGAGGTATCTTACCTAGCCGATTACTTTGTGATGATGACTGGCTATTCTAAAGTACAAGTAAGAGCGATCGCTCAAGCAATTGAAGGAAAAGTCGAAACTGAGTTGCAACGTCGTCCCATAAGGACAGAAGGAAAAGTTGAGGGGAGTTGGGTACTACAGGACTACGGTGATGTGATCGTTCACATCATGATGCCCAAAGAACGGGAGTTTTATAATTTAGAAGCGTTCTGGATTCATGCAGAACGTATTTCCCTTCCAGAATCTGATGAGGGTGAAGGTAAGCCAACATGATTAGGTCTTCGGTTTCAAATTGCCCAGTTCCCACAGACCAACAACCGCTTAATGAGTACGAAGAGTTAAAAACTTCCTGGCTATTTCGTGATAGCACTTTAGATTTGCGAGAGTATATCACGAAAATTGCTTGGATTTGGGGTTTATCTTGGCTAATCGCAGCACCTGTGGCCGCAGCAAGTTTTCCCCCTCACAAGTATATTGCACATTTTATCCTTTGTGGTGCAGCAACAGCCAGTGTTGGGGTAGTCCTGGCACTGGTAAGGTTGTACTTAGGCTGGTTCTACGTGTGCGATCGCCTTTGCAGTCCCACAGTATTTTATGAAGAGTCCGGCTGGTACGACGGCCAAACTTGGACGAAACCACAGGAAATCCTTAACCGCGATCGCTTGATTGTTGCATACGAAATCAAACCGATCCTGCGGCGGTTACAATTTACCTTTGCTACCTTGGCGGGAATGTACGTTACTGGTACGATAGTTTGGCATTTGTTTTAAAGAGTCATTGGTCATTAGTCATTAGCTAAGGACTAATGACCAATGACCAATGACTAATTAATTAAAAAAGGTAATAAATATAAACCCATGACAATGGGAAAACGAACTCAAGCCACAGCGCTGGAAGTCCGGTTGCTGCGGGAAGGTATTATTGAATCCAGGCATATAGTCCAAGCCGTTGTATGCGACGAACGCGGACGGGTTTTAACCGTTGCCGGCAATTCTGAAACTGCTGCATTTATTCGTTCAGCCCTCAAACCATTTCAGGCACTCGCTGTCACCACCACAGGTACACTGGAACGCTATGACCTTAGCGATCGCGACTTAGCAATTATCACAAGTTCCCATAAAGGAACTATAGATCAAGTCCGACAAGTATTTAACATCTTGTGGCGGGCCGATCTTGACCCAACCATACTCCAGTGTCCAATTCCCGAAGGTAAACACAGTCCTCTAGAATACAATTGCTCTGGAAAACATGCGGGAATGTTAGCCGTTTGTCAGCAACGCCGTTGGCCTTTAAATAACTACTTGGATCGCAAGCACCCAATACAGCAATTGATTTTGGGCAAAGTAGCAGAATTGCTGCGAATGCCAGCAGCAGAATTTATCAACGCTCATGATGACTGTGGCGCACCTACTTATGTGATGCAACTGGGTCACATGGCATCTTTATATGCGCTGCTAGCTTCTAGTAATAATCTGGATATGGAGCGCATTGTCCGGGCTATGACTCATCACCCCGCAATGGTAGCAGGAGATGGAGAATTTGATACCGAACTGATGCGCTTAACTCCAGGGGAACTAGTGAGTAAAAGTGGTGCTGAAGGAGTTCAGTGCATTGGTAGACTCGGTGAAGGCTTGGGGTTAGCAATCAAAGTCATGGATGGGACAAAACGAGCCAAACATGCCGTTGCTATTCACTTACTTAAGCAAATGGGTTGGATTAGTCCTAGCGCCGCCGAAAGCCTCTCAGAAAAGTTTGCCACCTTGGGAAAATACACCCGTTTAGAAGTAATTGGAGAATTATCGTTTTTGTAGTTGCCAAACTCTTGACTATAAGTTACTATAAATAAAGTTGAGAGCAACGCGGGATAGAGCAGCCTGGTAGCTCGTCGGGCTCAAATGGCAAAGTTAACTACACGCTTATTAGTTAAATTT
The DNA here is from genome assembly GCF_034530675.2 of Nostoc sp. DedVER02. Lineage (NCBI taxonomy): Bacteria > Bacillati > Cyanobacteriota > Cyanophyceae > Nostocales > Nostocaceae > Nostoc > Nostoc sp. DedVER02. The sequence continues at coordinate 16,290 of NZ_JAVRCP020000059.1, read as the reverse complement.
GCTATGGGCGGCATATAAAGAAACTTATGTGCGTTTATCTGTCAAACTCGGGGAAGCCAATAGCGCGGTAATCCCGAACCAAGCTCCAGAAATGGAGAAGGTGTAGAGACTGGAAGGCAGACACCCTAACGATAATGACGAGGGTGAAGGGACAGTCCAGACCACAAACCAGTATAATTGGGCAACGAAAGTTGTAGTTGGTAAGCATAACCCGAAGGTCAGTGGTTCAAATCCACTTCCCGCCACCAAATTAAAACAAAACCCTTGAATTTGAAAAGATTCAGGGGTTTTGTTTTATTTAATTATCTTTATTTTGCAGATGGACACAAAGCTTAGAGGAGACATAGCAGAACAAGCTGCTGTTCTTCATGCCTTAAAGCGTGGTTGGGAAGTTTTAAAACCTTTTGGCGATCGCCTACCTTATGATCTAGCATTTGATTGTAGAGGGAACTCTAATTAAAATCCAAGTCAAATATGCTTGGTTAGATGAGCCTTCCGGGAATTATGTTGTAGATAATCGGCGCACTAAAACTAATCGACGGCTGATGGTTCGAGAAGCATATCAGCTATCAGACTTTGATTTTGCCCTAGTATATATAGAAAAACTTGACCTCTTCTATGTCTTTCCCGTAGATGTGTTCATAGATTATGGGAGCGAAGTACACCTAGTTGAAGCTGAAAAAAGACAGCGCAAACCACGTTCAGCACAATATCGGAATGCTTGGGAGTTAATTTTAGCAAAATCTCTAGGTAAAGAAAGTTGTGTTCGAGCGCCTGTTAAATTCCCAGAAGCAGGATTTTAATCTATTCTGGAAGAAATAGCCATCTAAAAGGCGCGGAGAATCATGGTTGTGAAGTTGCAGCGACCAATTTTGGTAGGAGGATTGGGACTTTCCTTTTCTCTGTGGATGTTACAAAGTTGGCACGATTCCATAGTGCAGGTGGGTGAGTTTGGTTTGTTGAGTGCCTTAGCTGTAGGTGGTGGTTTGTGGTTATTCCAGCAAAATCGCCCGAAAGACAGTTTAGAGCAGCTAAATGGTATGCTCGTAGATCGGGCGACTGTAGAAAGTGCGATCGCTAAAACTGAAACTGTAATTAACCAACTGGCACAAGAATCAGAAAACCATCCAGCATTAGAGACACTGCGAGAACAAGTTGCCCAATTGTTCTTTGAATTAGATAGACAAAAAATTAAAGTGGCTGTGACTGGCGGGAAATCCGTAGGTAAAAGCACCTTAATTCAAGTGTTAAATCAAATAGAGACACAAAACTGGGTGTCTTTGGAAGAAACAGCACCTTTATTTAGAGAAACGGGTGACAATTCAGATGCAGCTGTTTTAGCAGAAATTGCAAAATCAGATTTTGTCCTGTTCCTAACAAACGGTGATTTGACAGACTCAGAATTTCAAACCTTACAGCAGCTAAAAGCAGCAAATCAGCCCACAATCCTGGTTTTCAACAAACAAGACCAGTATTTAGCCGATGAAAGCGCCAGCATCTTGCTGTCATTGAAACAGCGAATGCAGGGAAATGTAGTGGCAACAGCCGCTTCTCCCGTTGCTATCAAAGTCCGAAAGCATGAAGCTGATGGTGCTGTGCAAGAGTGGATGGAACAACCAACAGCAGATATACAGCAGTTAACTCAGCAGTTGGGTGAATTGGCACAGCAGGGACAACGGCTAGTTTGGGTAACTACCATGAGGAAAGCCGGATTGTTAAAAGCTGAAGCGAAAAACTGGCTGAATGGAATCAGACGCGATCGCGCCACCCCAATTATTGAACAATATCAATGGATAGCTGCGGCTGCTGCCTTTGCTAACCCAGTACCAGCCCTTGATATTCTGGCGACTGCGGCAATTAATGCTCAGATGGTAATGGATTTGGGTAATATCTATCAGCAGAAATTTTCCCTAGAACAGGCGCAAACTGTAGCTGGAACAATGGGAAGTTTAATGCTGAAACTAGGTTTAGTAGAACTTTCTACAAAGGCAATTAGTACTGTTCTTAAAAGTAATGCCATTACCTTTGTTGCTGGTGGGGTAGTGCAAGGAGTAAGTGCAGCTTATCTGACTAGAGTTGCTGGGTTAAGTCTAATTGAATATTTCCAACAGCAGGAAATAGCAATAGATTCTGGCACTGGTTTGAATTTGGAAAACTTGCGGCAAACTTTGCAAAAAGTATTTCAGCAAAATCAACAGATTGGTTTTTTGCAGGGGTTTGTTAAGCAAGGCGTAAAGCGTTTGTTGCCAGAAGTACAACAAATTGAAGTCGTTGGTCTTGAGAAGGCAGTGGGATAATTTCACTTACTTGTGCTGTAAAAACCTAAAATTTACCCAAGCCCATAATGGGCTTGGGTGTATTTAATAATTATTGCGAGAGTTGGGAATTACCAAAAAATTGTGAATAAGGGTAGTTAGCTAAACAGCGCCACTGTTTCTATTAAATAGAATAGCTATAGTTTTGAAAATTAGCTTTAAATCGTACACCAAACTCCAATTTTTTTGATACTGTAAATCTAGGCGAATTACATCTTCAAAACTGCGGACTGTAGACCGTCCATTGACTTGCCATTCGCCAGTCATACCAGGTTTTACATCTAAACGTTGCCACTCTGGTACTTCATAACGTTCGACTTCATCGGGTGTAGGTGGTCGAGTCCCGACTAAACTCATTTCTCCTTTGAGGACGTTCCAAAATTGCGGTAATTCATCAAGACTAGTTCGCCGTAAAAAGCGCCCTACCCTAGTAATTCTGGGGTCATTTTCGTTCTTGAAAAATGCACCTTGCACTTGGTTTTTAACTTGGGATTTCTTCGCTTCTGCATCCACACACATAGAGCGGAATTTCCAAATCTCAAACCGCTTTCCCATCCAACCACAACGGGTTTGACTAAAGAAGATGGGGCCGGGATCGTTAATTTGAATAGCGATCGCAATTGGAATAAACAAAATTCCTGTAATTAATAAACCAACCATAGACCCTACAATATCTAAGAAGCGTTTCATCCAAGATGCTACAGAAGGATGAGTAGTGGGTAAAGGCTCTACTTTACGGGAAACTGTTTTCCGATTATCAACTAAATCTTCTGGTTCTATTAGCAATCCATCGTCAACCAACTCTAGGGGAAAAACTTGATCCAATCCCGTGAGTTTTAAAACTGCCATGACTTGAGGTGTTACATTCCGCAGTGTTAATGTAATTCCTTTAGTCTGGGCGTATTTAAAATTACTGACCAGGGCACCTAAACCACTACTATCCATAAAAGTAGTTTGTTGAAAGTCAATGATGATCTGTTTAGGATGTGAATTGGTCTGAATTAAGCTTTGGCAGGTTTGCTTAAAGCCTAAAGCCTCTAGCACGCTCAACCGTGCGGGCACCTGCATTATAGCCGTGTCGTTTAGGGAATTAACTGGAAAATCGACCTCTGTCGGTTGGCTAGTCATGAAGCTCTGCACTTTCGTTGCCATGTATAATGTAATCTGCCAAACATTATTTTGTCCTCCAAAATTACCTAACCTAATATTGGAATCAGTAGTAATAAGGACTAATTTCTATTTACCGGGGCTGAGATTGGAGATCGCTAGCGACGATTCACAATAGAACAAGAAGCCAAAAAACATCCTTGCTGTTGTGCCGACGCAGCGCGATCGCGTTGTTCTCATTTTATGATTGCTAAAACTACGGTTACACCTACCGCACGCCTAGTTGAGGTCTTTTCTGCCATTCAAGGGGAAGGACTGAATGTAGGGACACGTCAGATATTTATTCGTTTTGCTTTGTGTGATTTGCGCTGCCAATTTTGTGATAGCGCCCACACTTGGAATGCACCTGCTACTTGTCGAATAGAGCGATCGCCTGGATTGCGCGACTTTGAAATCCACTCTAACCCTGTTCCATTATCCATGTTAATCGAATGGGTGGAACAGCAAAATCTACCTTGTCTACACGATAGCATTAGCTTAACCGGGGGTGAACCACTTCTTCATGCCCCATTTCTAACGCAGTTTCTACCCCAAGTGCGAGATATAACTGGTCTACCCATATATTTAGAAACTGGCGGACATCGCCCAGAACAACTAGCGATGATTCTTCCCTATTTAGACTCTGTGGGTATGGATTTCAAATTGCCCAGTGTTAGCGGCGAAAGCCATTGGCAAGAACATGCTAAATTTCTCCAAATATGTCATGACTCATATTTAAATGTTTTTGTCAAGATAATTGTGTCTCAAAACACAGATCCAGCCGAGTTAGAACGTTCAGCTGCGTTAGTGGCAGAGGTTAGTCCAGATATCTCAGTATTTTTACAACCTGTTACGCCTTTAGGAGTATCTGAACAATTTTCCTCAATACCGATGCTTGCGCCTACAGCCGATCAAGTTTTGACCTGGCAAGCTTTGATGAAGGGGTTTGTAAAGCACGTGCGTGTGATCCCTCAGACGCATAAAATGCTAAACCAACTATAAAAGCTTCTGTAAAATTTGAGTTTGATAAAGATGTAGTCAAGAAAAAAGTAAGATTCGATGAAATGGTCATTGCTGCCCCTAATCAGCAAGGCAGCAGTCCACTCAGTAGACATTATCAGTCAAAGGCAGAATTAGGAGTGAGGAGTTTGAAGTTTAGATTTCACTCCTAATTGTACAGACGCGATTAATCGCGTCTCTTCTAAACTTACAACCCGCCTTCATCTGGAGTTTTGGATTTAGCTTTAGCTTTATTAGCACTGCGCTTGAGGGCAGAGAGTCTTGCTTCGTATTTCGACCTTTGGCGCTTACTAGGAGTATTGTCAATCAGGGTTTTTAAGGCACTACCAAGACTCTTGTAGGCATTGGGGAGGCTATAACCGAAACGAGTTGCCAAAGCGATCGCTTTCTCATCAGCATTGAGCAATTCTCTTAGTTGCTTTTCACCACTATTCTTTTGGTACAGTCGCCAGCCTGAGATGCCACAGAGTGACAAAGCTAACACCAGCAGCAATCCATCTTGTACCCACAATTCGCCGACAGCGCCACCTAAACCGATGGCTAATGCTGCCATTTCCCAACCATCTTTAGGAATTGTGTCATTTTGAACGCGAGCAACTTCATGCCAGAACAACAGATTACGCTGATCCATTGCGAGGGCATCCCATTTAACTAGGTCAATTTGAATTTCTACCTGGTCTTTACCAATTTCTTCGCAGCGAACCAGGGGTGGATTGACCTCAGTTGTGCCTTCAACCGTGACCCAGCTCTGTAATTCTGGCGGTAATAAGCCTTTCAACCGCCGTAGTTCACTCATTTCCGCTTTGGCAGAGGAGGTTGCATAGGATGTCATAATATCCAGCCCCAGAAAATTTCAGTATATAGTGAGGGTATCACTTTGGAGTATAGCTATTTAAGTGATGATCCGTCTCAGTCGTTGGGAAAACTTCCTCGCTTTTTCCGCGCCTCCATTGCCTTTTCTAGCAAATCTAGTAATCCTGGCGCTTCTTCTTGGATACTGAGTAACAATCTTTCCCCAAGTTCTATATTCCCCGGATCGAGACCTGTTGCCATTACTTCTTTGAGGCGAGGTATTGCTATCCCATCCACAATCTGAATTAATCCGCTCAGACAACGGTGAAATTGCTTTTCTGTGAGAATTGAGTCTTCTAAAGGAAACTCAATAATGGCACGAATTTCACCATCGGAAGGGTCGTATTCCCATTGCAACATTTTGGTTTCCCAGGAAATGGCAAGCATTGTCTGGAGGATAACTCCCTTGTGAGGGTGGTCTTGAATTCCTGCCAGAACTTGAGGGGCAAATACCCGAAAAAATTTTCCCTCTTCATCCAACTGGACAACTATTAGGAAATCTTCTAAATTATCAGCCTCCACACCTGTTATAATCCGGTTTTCTTCATCATCAAAACGGTAGTCCCAACCAAGGTTGTCTAAATACTTGGCGATCTGTTCGAGGTTAGCTCCCATAAAAGCCTCATAAGGAACGGTGGAGCATACTATTACCAGACCTAGTTTAACCTGCTAAGGGTAGTTGTTTAGGTTGGTCTAGATACTTCCGATCGCCTAGAAGTATGCAATTAGGGTATGGGGCATGGGGCATTGGGCATGGGGCATTGAAGATAGGAGAATTTTCATACTGGGGTTCTCTTGCTCTTTATTAAATAATTGCTAAATGCGTTTTTATAAATGTTATTTAGTGAAGGATGTAGAACTAATCTACTTAAATTTTAATATTATCTTCCAGGTTTCATGAATGTATAGTTATTATCATGGATGGCGGTTTCCTCGTCGATTCAGCCATCCTTGATACATTTTTCAGCAACCCCAAAGAAGAAAGAACACGCAAATTTTTGTCACAAATTCTCTAGAAAATCTTGGATTAATTTAACCTTTCCGTCCCACAACTTCACACCAAGCAGCAGCAAAAAATCCATCTGGGTGCTGACTCCATTCTTGCAAAGCATGGCTCATTGCTGTTAGCGATCGCTGATCAGTCCAGCCCTTTTCTACAGCTTGATCCTCCTTTGCAGAAGCCTCAATTCGCAGCGCCAAATATTCTGTAGCTTCACTCAACGGCTCATGACATTGATAAGAAGCCGAAGCTTTGATATTACTAAACCCACTTTGGCGCAGCAGGGCGCGTAACTCTCTACCTACGTAAGGATTACCAGAATTTTGCTGCTGGAGCCACTTGTAATAAGAAAATGCTTTTTCCAGTTCTGGTGTAGATGGCGCAATCAAAAACCCGCCCCAGTCAGGACTACGAAGACCGACAATCCCCCACGGTTTCAAAACTCGCCACAGTTCGCGCAACGCCTGTACAGGTTCTTGAAGATGCTCAAACAAAGCATGGGAAAAGATTGCATCAAATGAGTTATCTGGGAAGGGTAGAGAATATATATTCGCTTCCAGAAAATTAGTATTACTCACACCTTGTTTGAAAGCACTTTCAGCAGCTATCTGGATTTGAGAGGCTTCTCGATCGATACCTGTAAGCGTACCTGGTGCGATCGCATTTGCTAAACCTAGAGCGATCGTCCCAGGCCCGCAACCACAATCTAGTAAATTCATCCCTGGACGTAAATAAGGCTTGAAAAATGCGCCATGAGTATCTAAGCTGCGTTTTGCCATGAAATTCATCGCATTACTCGAATAGCCTGGAGTATACTTTTCTGGCATAACTTTGACTCCCTACGATATCTGTATAAGTATGATATGTAGGTAACTTTGAGATGTCCAATATATATTTATAGAGAATTGAAACTTATAACATATCAAAAAAAATGGAATTGCGACACCTGCGCTACTTTATTGCTGTAGCTGAAGAACTGCATTTCAGTAGAGCCGCCGAGCGATTGCACATTGCTCAACCGCCTTTAAGCCAACAAATTCAGCAATTAGAAGCGCAATTAGGAGTAGAACTGTTTCACCGCAAAACTAAGCGACAGGTGCAGTTAACAGAAGCTGGACAAGTATTTTTGCAAGAAGCTTATCAAATTTTAGCTCAACTCCAAAAAGCAATTGAGTTAACCCAAAAAATCGCAAGAGGTGAGAAAGGACAACTGCGAATCGGGTTTACCAGTTTGGTAACTTACGATTTGCTTCCTGTGATTTTGCGGCGATTTCGAGAACAGTTTCCAGAAGTAGAGTTGGTATTGCAGGAATTAACCACAACTCAACAAGAGCAAGCGCTACAGGAACGCCGCATCCATGTAGGCTTTGCTCATCCACCGTTAGAAGACAACGCACTCAATCAAGAGTGCATTCAACAAGAAGCGCTAATTGTGGCTATGTTGGAAACTCATCCTTTAGCTGAACAAGAAAAGATTTCAGTGCGATCGCTAGTAAACGAGAACTTTATCATGTTCCCTCGCCATTTGGGGCCCGGACTTTACGACCAAATCGTAAGCCTTTGTCAGCAAGCAAATTTCAGCCCGAAAGTGACTCAAGAAGCGATTCAAATGCAGACAATTATCGGATTGGTTTCGGCGGGAATGGGGATTGCGATCGCACCGTCTTCATTGCAAAATCTTCAGAGGAGTGGTGTAGTATATCGTGCTATAGAGGAGAAAACACCATTAGTAGAAACGGCTATAGTGTGGCGAGAAGAAGATATGACACCTGTACTAAGAAAATTTCTACAAGTTGTCTAAACGCTGAGGACTCAAACAATAACCACATCGGTTTCTAGCAGCACTGCGGACACGACGTTCTATTTCTACATAAATGTAAAAACGGGCCATTGTTATTAATTGAGGGCTGGTTTCAAGCCGCGTTCAACAGCTACTTTTAAAGCTCTTGCTTTACTTACTAAGCCATGTCGATAGACCTGCATGAGTTCATCTAGTTGACGAACTTCTGCATCATTCAACTGTCCCTCTCGATGACGCGCTTGCAAGTCACTGAAAACCTCTTGCTGCTCAGTTTCCATCTGCATATCGCACATAGCCAAAATCTGATCGTCCGGTAGAGACTCCAGAGGTAGTTCGGTAATGGCGCGGTCAATCCATTCTAGTAATACATCTTCAAGTCGCCGATGTGTGAAAGCAGCAATTTCCTTTGCCTTTTGTGCCAATGATTCAGGGAGTTGAAGGGTGACAATTTCAGCCATTTTCTACCTGCTTGCTTTTACTTATGATTGTATATGCGATCGCTCTGCATCTTCTAGTTAAAAAGTGCGATCACTTTTCTTCGTTAGCGTGGACGGTTCGTTAAAAAGAGCGATCGCTATTAGACAGAATAGAACTCAAATTGGGAATACTGAGTAAAGCATGGATATTGGCTGCATAGAGATAAATAAGTTTATCTCCGGATGCTGTGCTACTGAGTATTTAGCAACTAGGAGTAAATTATGGAAAATGTTACAGCAACATTTGTAATCCCAAACTGGATTACTGAGGGGTTGAAAAATCAAGCTTACGAACGTGTTGGCGGTGTAATTCGAGAAGTAGGAAGCAAGAAAGTCGTTAGTTGGTTACGTGAAGTATCACCGAGTTTGATACAAAGCTCAACAATACTTTCTCAATTTGGTTCAGCCGCCAGCATTCTTAATCTTGGCGTTTCAGTAATAGGATTTGCTATCGTAATTCAACGCTTAGAAGAGATTGAAAAGCGCCTAAAAATTTTAGAGAAAGATGTCAATCAACTGAATCAAAAATTTGATCTTTCTGTATACGCTAATTTTCATGCTGCTCTTAATTTAGCGCGTGATGCTTTTACAATGACTAAACCTGAAAATCGTGTCAACATGGCAAATTTAGCTATTAACAGATTTTTAGAAGCTCAATATACTTATACTGGTTATTTTGAAATGGCATTAGAAGAAGATATTCAAGCTGCTAATGAATATCTCTCATCATTATTCTTAACTTATATAGCTAAAACGCGTTGCTACTTGGAATTAGAAGAAACTGAAACTGCACGTCGTTGTTTGCAAGAAGGTGCAGAATTTTTTTCTAAGAGTGTAAAAAAATTTATTGATAAGGCATTTTTATATCTTGACAAGGAAGAGGAAAATCAGTTTTACAAAAACTACTCTCTATTAATTCCTCCTACATATCTTACTATCAACGATGTCATCACTGGAGTACTTGGAGGTTGGACTACATTAAAACCAAAAGTAGAACCAATATTTTCAGGAATATCAATAGCAGCACTTACAGTACCACTCGTACTACCAGTATTTCCGTTAGGAGTGATACTAGGGGTAGGGGCACTTCTGGGAATCAACTCGTCAGAAAAAGAAGACAAACCACAATTACATAAACCATTGCAAAAAATTGAGACTATGATTGAAACCTATCGTCGTTTTGAAGCTTATCAGGCAGAAATAGAAGTAATATCCAAACTAGAAAGCAGTTTCCAAGACTGGCTTCAATTAACTCCATCTGCTGAAGTAAAACTTGATGAAGTAGAATTTCTCTATATCATTCCATCTAAACCTTTAGATTTGCAGCTATGTAGTTATTCAATTTTTGAATACTAGTGATATTTTCCTTGGCTTTTTTGAAACTGCAATTCATCATCTTGAGTTAAAAATCTAACAATTATATTTGTATCAACTGCAATCATGCCACAATTTCTCTACACCTTGGCGAATTGCATTATCCATATCTCAAGAGTTTTAGGTTTTCCTTGATATTTTAAACAATCTGCTACATCATCTAATTTAGTTACTGTAAAAGGTTTCTTAGGCTTTAAAAGAATTGCATCACCCCTATCAATAATAAACTCTCGCTCCTTTTGTAGTGATGATTGTATTTTCAATTACTTTAATTCATAGATTCAAAGTCAACAATAAGCCTATTTATTCCATCCATTATTATTGGAAATTTTTCTTGAGGTATGTTTAACTCATGAAAACATTTATCTCTATATTTTTCTTTTTCAGTAAAGTTAGTGATGGCTTTAACTAATGGCTTTTTTACTTCGTAGCTTTCTTCAGCTTTAGCAATTGCACGTGCGGGGATTTCGTTATTTACACGCAATATTGCTAAGTCAATCAAATCTCTAGATTGTGTACTCGAATCGTTCCATCGGTCAGCATTAGCCATTAGTTTTGATGTAAATCTATCGCTTATACTCAGACAAGGTATTTTTGTCCATTCTGGATAAACAGGAGGGTCTAAAGTAAAAATCCCATTGGCTACAATTTCTACTTTAATAGTTGTTTCATTGACTACAACAAGGAAACGAATACCATATTGATTTATTGTACTGTCGCCTAATTCGATATCTGTTGTACTTTGAAATAATGCCACAATTCCTTCATCGTAAATCAAATCTCTTAAATACCTATAATTTTCCGTTCCATAAGGGAAGAGGAAATCAATATCTTTACTAAGCCTGTATTCATCATATTCTAAAGCCAAGAGTGTACCACCACCAAAGTATGCATAAGCTTTTTTGAAAACTTCTGGATTGAAAGCATTAAGGATTTTAAGTATATTATTATGATGATCGAGATGAAACATTTCAAAATCCGGTAATATCCAGGAGTTATATTTTTTTGCTAAATAATGGACAAAATCTTTCTCTTCTTGTTCTAAATTATTGAAGGTACTTTGATGATGCCAATTGCGTTGATACAATTGAACAATTTCTTTCTCACTCATTTGATATACATTTTTTAGCTGCCAACCAATAGACTCTAGAAATGGTAGCTTTTGTGGATTGAGCTTAAGCATAATTAACTCTAATGGTTAAATTTTCTCTAAATTATGATTTAGCGATATCCACCTGATTGTAACTATTTTTAGGCGATCTTCCTTTGCACCTTTGTGAGACAAAAAAGGCGAACTTTTTGGGTTCGCCTTAATTATATGCTGTTGCTCAATCCAAACCCAAATCTAAATCTTCGCTTCTTCTCTCACCAACTTATCCCAACCCAAATCTTTCAAATTATTATTCCGACGCAACGGACGAGTCACCAACTCTAAGATGTCACGCGCATTCGTAAAGCCGTGAATTTGAGCAAAAGTGAACTCCACAGACCATTTTGTATTAATACCGCGTGCTTCCAACGGATTCGCGTGAGCCATACCAGTAATTACCAAATCTGGTTTCAACTCATAAATACGCTGAAGTTGATTGTAATTATCCGGCTTCTCTACAATCCTTGGCAGGGGTGAATTCATTTCTTGGCAAGTTTTCTCCAACAATGCCAACTCAGCAGCTTGATAGCGCTTATCCATGTAGGGAATGCCGATTTCGTGAACAGTCATCCCACAACGGATTAAGAATCTTGCTTGGGAAATCTCCAGCAAGTTATCACCCATGAAGAATACAGACTTACCGCGAATCAGTTTCACATAATCTTCTAAACCTGCCCAAATTTGTGCTTCCCGTTCATCCAAACCCTTGGGAGTAATACCAAACACCGAGCAGATTTTCTCAATCCAAGCGCGGGTTCCATCGGGGCCAATGGGGAAGGGTGCGCCAATGAGTTTACACTTGCGGCGGCGCATTAAGGTGGTGGCTGTGCGGCTGAGGAAGGGGTTGACACCAGCGACATAATACCCTTCTTCCAGTACTGGCAGTTCAGTGAAGCGCTTCGCAGGTAGCCAGCCGGAAACTTTGATGCCTTGTTTTTTCAGTTCCAAGGTTAACTGAGTAACTACGGGGTCGGGAAGAGAGCCAAAGAGGACTAAGGGTGGATGATCCACGTACTCAGATTCATCTTGGGCGACATCTTCTTTCTTCTTACCGAAGTTTAGCAATTTAGCGATCGCATTCCGCTCACTTTTCTCTGTTTCCGCCACCGGAGCCTTATCAGGGCAACGGTTAGCCATTGCTGCTAATACGGTGTCTTCCCCTTGGGTAAAGGCGTAATCTAGACCATTTGCCCGCGCTACAACGATGGGAATCCCGATTTCAGATTCTAGCTTCGGTGCTAAACCTTCCAAATCTGTTTTGATAATTTCGGTGGTGCAAGTGCCAATCCAGACAATTACACTAGGATTGCGATCGCGTTTAATTTGCAAGCACAACCGCTTTAACTCTTCATAATCACTCAGTTGTGCGGAAATATCGCCCTCCTCCAACTCTGCCATTGCATAGCGGGGTTCAGCAAAAATCATCACCCCCATCGCATTTTGCAAGAAGTAGCCACAAGTTTTTGTCCCAATCACCAAAAAGAAGCTATCTTCAATTTTTTGGTATAACCACGCCACGCAGCTAATTGGGCAAAAGGTATGGTAGTTCCCAGTTTCACACTCAAAGTTTAAAGCTTCTGGTTGTTGAGCGACAGTCATTTTGGTTTTTTCTCCCCTTGATATTTAATGGCAGATCGACGAATTTTAGATTTTAGATTGATAATTTTGGATTGAAGACTGGGACAACAAAAGTATCTTCTGTCTAACGACAATTTCCCTAACTCCTAATCCAAAACCCCAAATCTAAAACTTAAAATTGCGAGGAACGGCAATAATTAAGCGTTGGGGAAGAGACGGGCAATTTCTGATTCATCAAAAACGCCTGCTGGCAGTTCTTCCCCTAAAAAATCGTTATTTTCTTCAGCCTTTTGCAAAGCTGTTTCATCACCCCAGACATCTGATAACACGTCTTTAAACGCATTCTCATCTAGTGAGCTATCTTCAAGCACTTCATCATCCAGCTTTACTTCCATTACAGCTGTTGAATCTGCATCGAAGGCAATTTCCCCAAACTCATCTGCTTCTAAACCAGAAATTTCGACACTAGAGGTTTCGAGAGACTCATCTTTTGATTCATGTCCATTGGATAAGGAAATATCGCCAAAGCCATTTTCGCTTTCTTCCAAACCGCTGATTTCTAGACTTTCATCCTCAGAATCCACCATTGTGAACTCTTCAACTACCGCCACCGCCGCAAAGCCATTTATATGAGAATGTGTCAATGTTTCATCTTCAGGCTTTTCGTCAATGATATCTGCTGCTTCTTGGGCGTATTTCTCTACATCTGGGTTGACAACAAAGCGATTACCGAGAGCTAAATCTGGGTCAAAATGTAAATCCAGTACCTCAATCAGCGTATCGGCATCAGGATTAAGTTTGGCAAAGGGCAACATTAACTGCGCTAACTTTGGCTCTAGGGCGTTAAGAACTCCCAGGATGAGGTAAGAAGGTGGTCGCTTCCCGCCATCAGGGGTGTACACTGATTCCACTTCCATGTGCAGCGTAATCCAGTCTCGATTATTTTGGAAAAATTGCAACCACTTTTGCTTTATTGAATCCGTAAAACTGTGAAAGAAAGCCATATTATTGTCCCCCATCCTGAGAACTTGGTGATTTATACAATCATCAAGTCTAGTTCCTCTTCTGAATTAGGAACCTGGGGTTTACCCGGATTTAGATAAAAATCGGATAACAAAGCGAACAACTCCCGATCTGGTGTGTCATTAGGTACAACACCTTCGGGACGCGCTAGAATTTGGTCGGCGATGTTGAGGTAGTAGTCGCAAACGTAGTCTAGGGAAGGATCTTGCTCTGCCATCTCAAACAAAGTTTTACCTTTCACACGGGAAACACGGATATCTTCAATTAAAGGTAAAACTTCCAAAACTGGCATTGGCACAGCTTCTATATATTTTTCAATCAAGTCGCGCTTGGAGGTGCGATTGCCAATTAACCCAGCTAAACGGAGTGGGTGAGTTCGGGCTTTTTCGCGGACTGAAGCGGCGATCCGATTGGCAGCAAACAAAGCATCAAAGCCGTTGTCTGTAACAATCAGGCAGTAATCTGCATAGTTGAGTGGTGCTGCAAAACCACCGCAAACTACGTCACCCAGAACGTCAAAAAGAATTACATCGTACTCATCAAAGGCATTGAGTTCTTTAAGTAATTTTACGGTTTCACCGACTACGTAGCCACCACACCCAGCACCCGCAGGTGGGCCACCAGCTTCTACGCAATCAACACCGCCGTAGCCTTTATAAATTACATCTTCCGGCCAGACATCTTCGTAGTGATAATCCTTTTCTTGGAGGGTGTCGATAATTGTGGGAATCAAAAACCCAGTCAGGGTGAAGGTGCTGTCATGTTTTGGATCGCAGCCAATTTGCAGCACTTTCTTGCCACGTTTAGCTAGGGCGACGGATATATTACAGCTAGTTGTGGATTTACCGATACCACCTTTTCCGTAGACTGCTAGTTTCACTGTTGTTTCCCTCTTATAGCTTCTTGTCAAACTTGTGGCTCAAACATTTGCCTTCACCTTTCCTGAGATGGCGATGCGTGAGGTCTGTTGATGTCATTATTGGGCAAATTACATAGAAAAGAAAGTGGCTCTAAATTTTTAAAACGGTTTTATCCGATGAATTAGGAATTAATTATAGTTACTTTTTGTTTTATTTAGCTTAAAAGTCATATTTATCTCTCAAAATTATCTAAAAAAACTTTTTATTCTTTATTTTTATAAAAAGAGTTACAAAAAGCAAAAAGCTGTAATTGTCTTTTTTAAATGGTTTTCATAGAATTGGCTGATGTTAATACAACGTGTTTCCAAGGCATTGGGGCGCAGGGTCAAGTGTAAAGGGAGGTATATGCAGCCTAATGCTGGAAATACTACTGGAATTTGCGTTAGCGTAGCTCACCGTACCACTTCGTGGAAGCAAGCTACGCGTAGCGTCCTGTAGAGAAGGTATCGCAGATGATCTCGCAGTTTTCAATCGGTATAGAGAACCACTTAATTGCTGCTTGAGAGTGAGTTAGTCTGATTTTGTAAAATATTATTAATTTGCCAAATATAGTGCTTCTTGATTGAGTCCAAGACAGACCTAACCCCCAGTCCCTTCCCTTGTAGACAAGGGGAGTAAGATTCAAAGCTTCTATCCTAAAAGAGAGGAATGGAAGTTAGGTTAAAATCTTTTGACTGTGGGGTTTTAGTTAATTAGGACACTTCAGTTTTAATTTCCTGGATTTCTTGTAATGTTTGCCAGCCAGCTTGCCACTGGGAGCTATCTTGTAATAATTTGGCATTTATCCAAAAACGGACTTTAGGATCGCAAGCAGCAACCATTTCGGCGTAAACCCACTTACCCTGATTTTTCCGATTGACAACTTGGAAGTGTCGCCAGCCATCAACTTTTTGCTGTGCCGTCCACTTAGAACCAACTAGATAAGGAAATTTTTGTTTTTTAGTCATTTGTCATTTGTCATTTGTCATTGGGAAAACACTTTCTTTATTCCCCATTCCCAATTCCCACCTAAGATGTCACCAAATCGCCGTTACGGGTAAACTTCTGGCAATCCAACTCATTATCTTGCTGAACGCATAGCGAAAACCATCTAATATGGCTCCAGCAGGTGTTGATGTTGTTGGTAATTTTGCGCTTTTTCTTAGAAAGGCGTTGTCTTACGACTTCATTAGGGCAAAGAATTTCTAACGTACCTGTACCATCTTCGCCATTGACGATGCGAAATAGACAGTCTTGCAACATGGCACGGCTGCTGCTATCGAAGAACCGCTTAAATCTCTGTAGCTTTTCCCCTTCGGTCATTTGGCTGATGGGTTTTATTTTCAAGAAATCCTCATCCTCTAAGTCAAAGTCATCATCTTCAAAGTCGTAGGGGTCAATCATTTTCAGCATCCACTAGGCGACCTGGGATCATGGTAACTCTGTATGGGAGCAAGGTAGATTTAATACGTCATATAGGACTACTATTTGATTTTTGAAAAGATACATAGGGTGTGAGCGCGGAGAGTACGGCATTAAAGCCTTAAAAATGGTGCGTTACGGCTTACGCCTAACACACCCTACTGGACTGACACAGCTAAAATGTTGCATTAGAACTAACAGATTCCTCCTCCTCAAAAACTGGATAAAGATGTT
>NZ_JAVRCP020000058.1:0-35026 GCF_034530675.2 Nostoc sp. DedVER02 | reverse complement strand
TCATAACAAAATTACTAAATGCACCCATCTATAAGTTTGACGTAGTTTGGCGCATCTTCATACAGAATTGGTATGAGTTTGGACTCATAATTTAACCAAGGACAAATGACAAATGACCAATGACTAATTAGATGCGAATTAGTTTAGGACTTGTTTTGCAAGCCATTAGCGGATGAATTGCGTAAATCCTCCACAGGAAGTTAGTAATCACTCTGGAAATTTATAGTTTTCAGAAAATTACTTCACTTCATAATTTTTGCGTAGTTTAGAAGGTTAGGCATAATGCAATCTTGGATTCGCAGTGGTAGGATTCGTTCTTCAAAAACTTTTTGTACAGGTGTGGCGCTGGTTGTAGCAACTTTGTTTTCTTGGGCCCCACCATTAGCAGGCGTTCCCGCTTCTCTTGTAGGAGACGCTGCGCGAACGGGTTGCTGTAGGCATCGCCATTCTACTACAGCTATAGCTGCGTCAGCCGATGAAAACGGCATCACTGAATCTAATATCAGGCAAACATCCCAACCTCGCTGGATTGAAATTGATCTGTCAGAGCAACGGTTACGTGCATGGGAAGGCAAAAAACTTGTTTATTCATACCGCATTTCTGGAGGGAAGCGATCGACTCCTACACCCATAGGTAGATTTCGGATTAATTCTAAGTATCGCACTCACCGGATGCGAGGCAGGGGTTACAATATTCCTGATGTTCCTTACACAATGTATTTCTACAGAGGCTATGCCATCCACGGTGCTTACTGGCATAATCGTTTTGGCACTCCAGTCAGCCACGGTTGCGTGAATTTAGCTGTTAAGCAAGCTCGCAATCTCTACAACTGGACTAGTAATGGAACTTTAGTAGTGGTGCGGAAATAATTCGTAATTCGTAATGACGCTCGCGGACTCGCTACCGCTACGCTAACGTAATTCGTAATTCAGAGTTGCAATTACGAATTATTGTGACGATGAATTGATTGTCACGGCAATTCTTACTGGATGTATGGACAGGTGCGTTTACCGAGTGAAACGCACCGTATATCACTGCTAAACTAAAAACTACATCTTCGAGGGATTTAGGAGCTATGAGCTACTCAACTACTCAACTACTTACCCTAGAGGAATTTCTAAAGCTCCCAGAAACAAAGCCTGCAAGTGAATATATTAACGGTGAGATTATTCCTAAGCCAATGCCAAAAGGGAAGCATAGTCGATTGCAGCTAAGACTCTGCAATACCATTAACGAAGTAGCAGAAAGCCAAAAAATTGCTTATGCATTCCCAGAGTTGCGCTGTAGCTTTGGTATCCGCTCAATTGTCCCTGATGTATCGGTTTTTAACTGGTCACGAATTCCATTTGATGCTGATGGGGAAGTCCCCAACGATTTTTTGCTGTGGCCAGATTGGACAATTGAAATCCTCTCTCCAGAACAGAGTTCAAACCGAGTAATTGGCAACATCCTTTATTGCTTACAGCATGGTTGCCGATTAGGATGGTTAATTGATCCAACGGATCGCTCAATTTTGGTTTTTCGTGCGGGTCAACAACCAAAGTTGTTACAAAAGAGCGATCGCTTAGAAGTTTTAGAAGAAATTAACCTAGAAATAACAGTAGAGCAAGTTTTTAGTTGGCTGAAGATGGATAGCTAGCAAAAGCTAATTTTAGCCCAACAATATATTTCATAAACATTTTTGATTGACAAAACCTATTAGTTAATTTTAAAAAGTTAACATTAAATTGTGCTAAAAAAATCAAAATGAGCATATTAAAATTAATTTCGATAGTTTTAATAAAATTAACTAGATTTCTTATAATTATTAATAGTTTAGAATGGGTTAGGTTGTTTCTTGGATAGCAAAATTTATTTAACTAGTTAGAATGTTATGAATTTTTTCAACAAGCTATTCGGTGCAGGTAAATCAGATGATTTTTCTGAGTTTCATACTTTAGTTGAGCAGAGTATGGAGGAATTGCGATTAAAAACAGAAGCTCACAATAGTGCTTGGCGGCTCGGTGATTCGAGTTGGGACATCGATCAAGACAATGGTACGGTTGTCTTCACCCGTCCAGATGGTATCACTGTCAGATGTTCAGTGCAAATTATCGGCACTTACAACACAATAGACAGCAGTTGGTTGTGGGGTTGGAACCATCCATCTGTTGTCCCTGGATTACAGTCGCACGCACATCTTGTCCGAACCTATGGAGAGGAGCATGGTATTGAATCTCTCACTACCCAGAAGCTCAATTGTACAGAAAATCAAGCTTGGGAGTTTACAGCACTTG
The DNA here is from genome assembly GCF_034530675.2 of Nostoc sp. DedVER02. Taxonomy (NCBI): domain Bacteria; kingdom Bacillati; phylum Cyanobacteriota; class Cyanophyceae; order Nostocales; family Nostocaceae; genus Nostoc; species Nostoc sp. DedVER02. Next base: position 32,749 of record NZ_JAVRCP020000058.1, on the reverse strand, counting down.
CCTGTAAGCTTTGTGAAGCAGAGGGTGGATATCGATGTCCAACAGGTTCAACTCTCGTTTTCATAACGTTTGATCGGGTAACATTAAGTCGGTTGTCAACTAAGCCAAGCCTTACTCAATCAATCGCCAAAAGAGTCAATTCTTATGAGGCAGCAGTTGCAACATACCAAGCTGGAGAGTTAGAGAAGCTATATCTCTTCCCGATTGAGTTAGGTGGGGTTGATGATGATGTTAACGTTGTTTACGTCCCATCGCAAGCGGTGGAAGAAAAAAAGGCTTTTGATGCAGAGGTAGGCAGACTGGCAGAACAAGGTAAGATTGGTCACTATGAGGCTTCTCCCGAATATGATGACGAGAGTTTTATTCCATCTAGAATAGTTGTTAAAGCATCTGGTGAAGAATCAATTCAAAAAACTATTGAAATAATCAGAATGAACGACGAATAAATCAGGTTTTAAAACAGTGGTTTGAATGCCAGCACCCACGGTCAAAATTTCATTAAATACTCAAACGTGCATTACTTTAACTCAACTGTGCCACCAATTGATTATCCAAAAGCGTATCATTCGTTAATAAGTCTTCAACGGTGATTCGTAAAAAGCGTTGCTCATCAACTTGAAAGAGAATTTTGATGCGATCGCTTCCAGGATATCCAGGTGGTGTCAGTTGGGCAATTGTCCTCGCGCCTTCTTGATCGTTGAGTGGTTTGACACTGGTTTCACTATTGTCTAGACGACGAGTAATTAAGCGATCGCCATCAAAATAAACTTCAGTACTACCCGTATCTGCTCCCAATTCTCCCATAATTAGTTCAATGCTGGGCTGATTTTCCACTGAAGCGCCTAAGACTAATTCCACTGGCTGACTCATTGGATATGCTTGTCCCGCTTTAATCAGAGAATGCCATTTGTGACGCTGATTGCGCCGATCCCAGTAGCGGATACCATAACTATGATAGAGGAAGTCTTTGATTTGTACCCCTTGAGCTAACTGTAATGCACCTTGAGCGATCGCTTCAAAGGGACGTTCGCACCGGATTTTTTCTGGCTCAAAATACTGTTTTATCCATGTCTGCACTGCTGGTAATTGCACTGTCCCACCAACTAACAAAACTGCGTTAATATCTGGAAGTTCTATTCCTTGGCGTTTTGCTTGCTGCAACAGTGTCGTCATCGACTCATCTAGTAATTCAAAAAATGCATGTTCTTTGAGGATATCTTCAAAAGTGTCGCGGTTTAATTCTAGTTCATAGCTTTCAAATGTCTCATCATCAAAATAAACTTCACTAGCTTGGTTTTGGGTTGATAGCTGAATTTTCACCCGTTCAGCCAATCGTGTTGTCAATGGACTTACCGCCAACTCTTGAGTTTTAGCAAAGTAATCTACCAACCAGTTATCAATATCAGTACCGCCCAGATTTTGCCCTGCTTTCGCCAGAACACGAGCAGTTTTCACTTTTTGTTTTGAATCTTCAGCCAAAGACTTATTACCCCACTTAAGGAGAAATCCCAAGGGCTTTGTGCTTGCTTGCACGCTTTGATCCAATCGGACAAGGGACAAATCTAAAGTTCCACCGCCGAAGTCAATCACCAAAAGATTTTCTTGATCTGCCAAGCCATAACCCAAGGCGGCGGCTGTGGGTTCATCCAGCATCCGCACTTGCTCAACAGGGAGGGCTTGACAAACTTGACCCAACCAGTGACGATAGGCTTCAAAACTATCTACGGGTACAGTTAAAACGAGAGAATCTAACCCACCTTGTAGGGGCGCTAGTTCTTCAATTACTTGGGTGAGGAACCATTGCCCTACTTGTTCAAAGGTGACAATTTGCCCATCTAGTTCGGGTAAAAAACCTTGGATATCTGCACCAATACCGCGTTTGAAGCTGCGGAAAAATCTAGTTTCGCCTTTGAGATCAAGACCGCGATCGCGTACTTGTTGCCCGACTAAGACTTGATTCTGGCTTGCGTCTTCAACATAAACCAAGCTGGGAATCAGTGGCGGATTGAGACTTTGTTTAATTGATAAACCTGGTAGAGTCAGGGTTTCTGGCTGCTGGGTTACAGGGTTCCAACGAGCAATGACTGTGTTGCTAGTACCAAAATCGATTGCGATCGCCATATCTTATCTTTATTCTCTCGCACGAAGATGCTAAAGCTGCTTTATTTGTGATTATTCTCTATAAGCTGCCAAGAAAGCAAATGCGTCCATAGGCTTGCTTTTTTGCATCCTAAGCCAGATATCGATTCAGTCCGTTGCAGCGAAGTGTTAGCACAGTTAGACAATTAGCTTGTCAGAAAGCATGGAAATCACATTCCTAATCAAAATTTTATTGTTCAGTTACTTCTGCTTCTATCTTATTGTTAGCTAAAAATATTGCCCTATCTTTTAAGATTTTTGCAAATTTGTAAATTTCGTCTAAAGAGTTAATTTGCGTTTTAACTTCTTTATTATTTATATCTAGAAAACCAATATATTTTTTTTCAGAATTTAGCCATAAACGACAAATAGTTTTGCCAGCTTTACCGTCAATATTAACTCCGAAATAACTTTTGGTATCTTTATACTGAATGCGAGGTAATTCGATAACATCACGCAACATTGATTTAATAATGTAAAAACTTTCCATCTCATCTGCTGTAGTTACAATAGTATCAATAACTTCGGTGTTGAGATTGATTGTTACTTTAGCCGGGTCTGGTACATCTGTTTTTGTTGTATCAGAAATATCAATATCCATAGCGGATCTTATCTTGTCATTAATTCGCTCGTTAATATAATCTTTAAGACAACCTTTGAAAATTTCAGTAAATTTTTCTACAACTGATGCAACCATGTGTCCTTTGTACACCTGAGCAGCAAAGAGCTTAACAAAATCAGGAGAAGGATTTGTAAACTGTTCTGATATTAATCGGTTAATTTCCTTTTTATATAAAAGCTGTCTTGCACAACTAGCCATTTCATCAGGGTTAAATACTTCCCTAGAAAACTTTTTAAGTTCATTTATTGATGACTCATTAAAATCTAATATATTAAACTCAAAAAAAGGTTTTTCATCCATAATGTGAGTTTTTTCTGTATCCGTGTAGAACCAATAATGGATTCCATTAGTCAACACGGCAAATCTTGCTTGTGTTGCACTAAAATACTTGAATAATTGTGAGGAGTTTTTGGGATGTGCTAAATCATTTTTATGGAATTTACATTCTATTAAAATTGATGGTACTCCATTTATTAAAATAGCATAATCAACTTTTTCACCTTTTAAGCCTGGTGTAGCAGCTATATATTCAGGACAGACTTCAGTTGTATCAAAAATCTTATATCCTAAAGCTTGAATTAAAGGTAAAACGAAAGCAGTTTTTGCAGCTTGTTCTGTCTGTACCGAGTCTTTTAGTTTTTCAATATGCTGGGCAACATCTTTAATCGCATCAATAAAATCCATAGTTTTTTGGTGGCATACTTGTATTGGTTTTTACTAATATGGCACAGGTGATTAATTTTGCCCAATTTATGGAAATAAATACTGCTGTACTTACAAATGTCCGAATCCTTCACTCCAAATACCAATCCCCATCGCTATACCCCTACGCCACCGCTAAGAGCAATCGCATCTACCACCAAGATTGCAATTAACCAAAATCCCTATTAGGGATTAAAACTTGTAGGCTCAGAGTTCTTCTGGCATAATTACAGAAATTAATTGATTCCGATTCTTCCTATAAATCCTAAAATCACTATCAAATGTGAGCAATTCACGAGTAGGATACAGTTCTGCCATCCTCACCAAACAGGCATCCGCTAACGACATCGGTACAGACTGATAACGCAGCATCAATTCATAAACCGCTCCAGCTTCTTCACTCAAGCTCAACGGGAGATGGATAATTCCCTTTTGTACAAAAGAAATTACTGCTGCTTCTCCTCCATAAACATTCTGTAAGAGAAAACAAGCCTCTGTAACTACCGCTTCACAAGTTAACAAAGGTGGTTCAATCTGTCCAAACTGATTTGTCACCCATTTATGAAACTGCTCTCTCCGATTGATTAAAGCTACTAATGGGCCTGTATCTAGCAGTACCGCTTGCTTCATTCTGTTAATGGTCTTTTAAGGTACTCCTTGTTTGTCGAGAGATCCCCAGGGCCAGAATCCACGCAGCCAACTAAGTCTCCTGCTGCTTCTAAAGCAGACATTAGCGTGCCATCATGGTGCTTAAACTCTACTGTTAGTGATTTCAATTGCAGAAATTCTACAAAGTCAAGTACTTGCTGCTGTTGTTCCTTTGATAAGGTAAGAACCTTTTGGGCAATAATTTGCTCTAGACCAATTGCTCTCGTCACCAGTCTTTCCTCCAGTCCCATCACTTCAAGTCTAAATCCAACTGCCTTAGTCATGCAGAAAGCAACAGAGCATTGAAAATTTTGAAATGGCTAGGTTTTGTCAATAAAACAACGTAAGTGACCAAAAAGCTGATTATTTCTTTCATCAATCCAGGCGATTAACCCAGATTTATGAATAAGACACATAGCAAACCTATTTACGTAGATTACATTGTTAAATTGCCTGAGCGATCGCTGGAGGAGTTTTGTCGCTGGGTATATGGCTTCCTGGGCAATGCTCAGTTCATCTATCCTCAACATCTAGCTGAACAACACCAGAAATTTGCTCGTGCATTAATAGATCGGTATTCTTAAAACGAGTTAACTACCTACCGCTAACCCTATACTACAAGTTAATGGTAGGTAGTTCACACTCAATCTTCATGCCTTAACTGCCATGCTGCACCGCAAGCAGCCCCAGCCCCAGCTAATAATCCGGTACTCATTCCTTGGATAGTTTTTTGGATTGGATCTTGAGTTATACAGTCACTTGTAACCTTACTGTCTTCCAAGCAGAGATTACTTTCTGCCCAAGCAGCAGTACCTCCCAAAATTACACCAGCTATACTACAGGAAATAACTAGCAGCAAAAGACGTTGAGTTTTTCTAACCATAGATAGATGTGTAAAAAATTAAAGATAAAAACCGACTATCAATTACTTTACACATACTTGCTAGCAAATGTCAGCTGATTTTACGATAATAAGCTGCTATTGAAAACTAGATAATAATTAAAAAATCTGATTAGACATCACATCTAAAAAAATAACTTCTGGGGAAGGGATATCATCAAAAGTTTTTAATAAAGACATTAAATTTATCTCTTTTGAGGCACTAATACAGGTAGTTGACGTGTGTCGGCTACTAATTTGGCGTGTTCTCCAACAGTCAAAGGATTAAACTGACTAGATATAAGTTCCAAACTTTTGTTCACTATTGCTAGCTTTTTGTAGGTGGGGACACTCATTCCAGGGAAGAATGATAGCTCTGGCACATCTTCTTGACTTACAAAGTCTGTAGGATGGAATAGCAAAGAAGGCTGGACACGAGTAAGTTTACACAACCATAGGGCAATTCGCAGGTAGAGTAACGCCAATTCCGAAGAAAATGTACTTATATACATTATGTAACTGAAGTGAATGGGAACCTTGAAAATTGGCATGGTGGTAACGGGAATTTCAGTTAATTTATCTTTACCCATCTTCCACTCGAAAGGTTTTAAGGGTTGCAAACCGTCTTTGAAACCGCCAAACAAGGCTTCGCGTTTCTTACGTTCTTCCTTGCTCAGTTTACAGGTCATTAAATAATAAGCTCGTGCTATGGGCCCCAAAAAGGTGGGAAAAGTCGAAGCATCATATTCGTATCCCCGCCGTGCTAAAACTTTTAAGACCGCAGGAGAAAAACTGTATCCAGGCCCCCGGAAGCCGATAGGATGTTGATGAGTGACTCGCTTGATATGTTCTTCGGCCAATGCCACTTCTTGTTCAATCTCATCCTCTGAATACAGATGTAGCCAAGGATCGTGGTAGAATGAGTGATTGCCAATTTCGTGACCAGCGTTAGCGATCGCTTGTAATGCCTTAGTATTCTTTTCCAGGGCTGCATCTTGACCAACAATGAAGACTGTGATTTTCAAATCCCATTGCTGGAAAATTTCTAAGAAACGAGGGACTGCAATATCTAAGTAAGAAGGGAAAGTCTCCCAACCCTGAGCGCCTTGGTTTTTGAGAAAAGACCAAACGTTATCTAAATCTAAAGAAATACTGGCTATTGCTTTATTTCCTGGTCGCTTTGTTTTCATTATAAATTTAAGTATTTGAATAATTTTAAGCGTAAAATTTGAAAAATAATTGCGATAGATGGAATTAGAGAATTCTTTAAGAGAAATAATTCTCAATCCAAAATGGTATAAGTCTGAATAAGACAGATATTTATCGAAACGGAATTCAGGAGTCAAGAGTCAGAATTCAGAGATATTGATTTGCTGCCTTTGAGTCAAACACATTGCAATTCCTTTTTCGTAGTAAGCTGCCTCATTAATAAAAATCGGCCAAACGGTAGATATACCCTGATAAATAATTGTTTTATCATCAAAAGTTAAAAACATTGGATCTCCTGGGTTTAAGGGTTGATAATCCTTGTCTTGAAGCTCTGGATGAATCATCCCAAAAATTTTACCATCCTCTTGTTTTGGATAGTCCACGACTGATAAATGGTCATAGAGAATCAAAGTTTCATTATTTGAAGTAATTTCCCCATGATTAAACTGTTCTAGATAGTCGAGAACTGCATAAACAAGTTCTTCTGTTTGTTGGAACAATGTTGCTTTTAAGAGTCCTTGGGCAATAGGGCCAACCTCAATCGCAAAGCCTAATTCGCACAGAGAATTTACAAATGGGTTTTCTGCAATTGATTTAAAAGAGCAGCGATAAACCTTTACTAAAGGGCTAATCTGACTGAGATAAGCAGCCAATTTCAAGTTTAAAGGATGACTGTTTACCAAAATAATTGTCAGACCCATATTAGCTGTACTGCTGTGCAAGTCTAAGATAAAATCTGCTTGTTTATCTTTGTTTAATCCTAAAGTATCCTGAATTGATTTAGCTTGCAATTCTTCGTAACTATTTAGAGTCGTATTTTGTAAATCTTGCTGGAGAAAACAGCGATTTAAATCTTTCTCTACATATCGCCTCCCGGCGGCAAAAGCGTTAGGATTTGCTAACAGAGTCACTGTCTCAAAACTTTGTCTAGCAATTAAATGGGGGAATTGGGCAAATTTTTGGACTAAATAGGCCCCGGTAAACTCATTGCCATGAGTTCCACCGACAATTGCAACTCGATTAATCTGGTTCACAATTACATCAACTCCAGACATGCAGCCATCGAGTGAAGAGGCAGGGGGAAAGGGGCAGGGAGCAGGGGGAAATGACTTGTTCTTCCAGACACAGAGCAGAGTGGAACATGAGTCTGAGTCCCCCCACTTCTTAGCTTGTGTTCTTGTATCCTGTGCGAAGCTAACGCAACAGGCATTGGTCAAATCCCTATCTAAACTATCCCCCTTGCTCCCTGCTCCCTGCTCCCTTGCCTCTTATTTCAATGTACATTATGAAGCATTCACTGTGCCGATGCGATCGCGCCCAGATGGTTCATCGAGATAAGACATATCAGGCCCATTGGGAATAATCCCACCGGGATTAAGTGGAAATAGGTTCCCGTAGTAGTCACGCTTCACACTTTCTACATCGCAGGTGTCAGCTACACCGGGAAGCTGATATACATCGCGTAAGTAAGCTCCTAAGTTGTGATAGTCTCGAATTCGCTGCCTATTGCACTTAAACAACCCGTAGTAGGCACTATCAAACCGAAATAACGTTGTGAATAAACGGACATCTGCAAGTGTGATATTGTCTCCACACAGATATCGACTAGTTTGCAATGCAATGTCAATCTCATCAAGAGTTGCGAACAGTTCATTACAAGCTTGATTGTATGCTTCTTGGCTTTGGGCAAAGCCGCAGCGATACACACCGTTATTTACCGCGTGATAAATTTTCTCATTCCACCAGTCAATTTTCTCTTTGAGTGCTTCCGGGTAAAGATTGAGTGTGGGATTGTTGGCGAACTCGTTAAATTCAGAGTTCAGCATGACGATAATCTCTGAACTCTCATTATTAACAATAGTTTTTGTTTGGTTATCCCATAAAATTGGAACTGTGGAGCGTCCACTGTAACCAGGTTCTGCCAACTGATAAAATTCAGCTAGTGTCCGACAACCTTCTTCTTCCTCGTTGAATATCCAACCGCCTTCGATGGGAGAAGGAGAGACTATACATACTGATATTACCGCTTCGAGTTTTTTTAGCGATCGCACAACCAAGGTTCGATGTGCCCAAGGACAACCCAACCCAACATAGAGTTTGTAGCGTTCTACCTCTGGTGGATATGGATTTCCTTCTTCTGTACCAATGAATTTCCGAAACTGGCTATTAGGACGAATATATGCTCCCGACTGATTGCTAGGAGCAAGCTTTGACATCATTATCTGCCACATAGTCGTCCAGACAAACTTTCCCAGCCAGATGATGAGCTTCGGAGGGAGTGTCCTACCCTTTTTCTTGAGGAATTTTTTTTCGTCATCCATCGGAGTCGAGTTGCTCATGGTGACAATCTTGCTTTGGGAACAAGTTAATCGTATCAAACTTGCGATCGCTTTGCTACATCTATAACCAAGGAGGTATTGCTTTTTAAAAAAGCTGCTTACTTTCTAGATTTTTCTATCTATATCTGCCGTAATAAATTGCCAATTAATTTACTAAAAGCCTTAATGAGCATTTAGCGATATTTTGATTTTTTACCTAATATGCCTCGTATCACATAAAACCATAAATTTCAACTTTAATGTTAAGAATTAATATTATTTAAAATCTAATCCTAAATCTATTTTAAAAACACAAATTTTAAGCCAGCAATATCTAATACTAAACCTCAAAATACTTACTAGATATAAATTTTGGTATCATCTACCTAACTCTTATAACCCAGTACAGGGATTAATTTAATACTAAAACACATAAGGAATTTACAGCAAAACTACTATTGAACTAAATAAAGTTTACCTTAGCTTATTAATAATAATATCGGATCTTAATATCATGAATAAGTATAAAGAAATCTTTCTATGGATCTAAGTTTAGGAATAAATTACTTAAAGAGAGAAAACCTAAAATTTACGTAAAAATTATTGTAAATAAAGTGACTCAAACTAACAGCAAAAATAACCTTCTAAAGGAACCAGATTTAGGGACTTTCATAGCTCAGGCTACTGCTACAGACAAATGGCAAGTATTGTCGTACAAAGCCCCAATTTTACCCATACATGCCGCCCTTCTTCGTACTGGTAAGATATTCTTTTTCTGTGGCTCAGGTAACGATCCCGCTCAGTTAAATACTCCTTACGACAGCGTGGTTTGGGATGTAAACAAGGGAACCTTTACCCATCAAGCACCCCCATTAGATAGTAATAATCAGCCTATTGACATTTTTTGCGCTGGTCACTCCTTCCGCTCTGAGGGTTTGTTAATGGTTGCAGGTGGAACTCTGCGCTATGACCCATTTTATGGTTCACCCTCTGCTCTATTTTTTGATCCGATTACTGAGAAATGGGTCAAAATCCCATCGATGAATAATGGACGCTGGTATCCTACTGTGTTAACACTAGGTAGCGGTCGGATCTTTGCACTGTCTGGGCCGGATAAAGATGGCAAGCTCAACAGACAACCAGAAATTTATTCTGTTACATTTTCAAATGGTTGGAACGCTTTTCCCATAACTAGCCCCTTTCCGGCATACGCGCAATTGTTTCTATTAAGTAGTGGGAAAATATTTTATTCAGGTGCCCAGATGGGCGGTAACTCTGGAGTAGCGCCAACGATATTAACCTTGCCAGATACATTTACGCAATCCATTACAGAAAAAGTGGTACCAGGGCTGCAAAACCCAGATTTCGGTAATCAAGCTGCTAGTGTGCTTTTACCACCAGCACAAGACCAAAAAGTTATGATTATCGGTGGGGGTAATGATACTACAGCAACAAATAGGGTAAATATTGTAGATTTAAAAGCTACTAATCCAACTTACGTAGCAGCAAAGTCTCTAAATTATGCTCGGATGCATCACAGCGCTGTTTTGTTGCCCGATCGCACAGTCTTTGTTTGTAATGGTAGCAAAATGAGTGAGGACACAACACAATCAATGCTGCCAGCAGAAATCTACAATCCAGCCACAAATACCTGGACAGTAGTAGCTAAACAAGGTGTCCCCCGCGTATATCACTCTGTAGCCTTGCTGCTACCAGATGGTAGGGTAGTTGCAGCTGGGGGCAACCCTAAACGGACTGTTAATGAACTGCGATTAGAAATTTACAGTCCTGCGTATATGTCGCGGTCACGACCAATTATTCAGAGCGCTCCTAAAACATTGAGCTACGGACTGCAATTTACGATTCAGACACCCCAGGCTGGAAATATTAAATGGGTTAGTCTGATTAGACCAACGGCAACCACTCATTGCTGCGATACAGAACAAAGAATAGTCGATGTGCCGATTAATTCTAGAAACTCTACTTCTTTGACTGTCACGGTAACAAACAATCGAAACATAGCACCGCCAGGGTGGTACATGCTTTTTATTAGTGACAACAATGGAACACCTTCAGTAGCAACCTGGACGCGAATATTTTAGACTTACCCATTCATTAATTCTAGGAGTGGAAATATGAATTCCAAGCTCTCACGTCGGCAGTTTGGCCAGTTGGCAATTGCTGGAACTGTAGTATCTGGGCTTAGTTATTTAACCAACAAAGCTTTGGCGCAAACACCAACTTTAAATCCAAGTTTAAATAATATTATCGGTATAGATTCTAGCTCTATCATCACCACAGACAAAACGGTTATTCCAGAGGTAAACACCACTGAATTAGATAGCACTGCCCCAAACAATGTATCCACAGATATTAAGCCTGTAGGACTTGTTTTGCAATTCTTAACTACAAGAAATAGTCAGATAATTGCAGATAAAAATACGCCTTTAGCAGAGCCTAATGAGATATTAAGTGGCTTCACTTCTTTAAGCGATGGCACACTTGTTGTAGCCATTACTCCTGTTGCGACTAGTAGGAAACTGGCAACACCTACTCGGATTACATTTTTGGGTACGTCTATAAAGACTTTGACAGTCTCAGGACTTAAACAGAATCAACAGCTTGGGAGTTTGCTCGGCACTAATGATGGACGACTCATCGGTCTAGTAGGTAAAAAGAACGGTACACCGCCAATCTTATTGGTAGATATTAACCTTCAAACCGGAGAAATAAGTTCTATTAATAAGATTAAATTTCCGAACGATGAGCGGGTTAGCAATCTAGCTGAGTGTCCAGATGGAAAACTCTATACTTCTTTAGTTGGATTTGATGGTGATACAACTTTGGTACAGCTAGATTCAAATCAAAAAAAGCCAATTATACTGGCACAATTGAAAGTTGATGGTAAAGAATGGAATAATGGCTTACAAAGCTTAGTTTGCTCTGCAACAGGTCAACTCCTTGCCTTTGGAGCTATGAGGTATGAAACACCTAATGCTGTGTATAGCGTAGATAAGAACAGTGGAAATATGACTCGGTTGCAAGACTTTGAAGTCACTCAGATTACGGTTGCTCGTGGGTAGAATAAATTGGGCGATTTATGCAGACGTATTGGGAGCATTCCGTTTTGGCAGATTGCTTTATTCTAAGTAAGTGGGCACAATAAAATCAAACAATGTAAGATTAATAAACTAGGCTAAAAGCCTTATATCTATTGCTTGATTTCAACGACAATTATTTAAGCTTACTTAATCTTTGACAGATGCCTTTTGCCTAAGAAACGCATCAAATGTCAACCTATCGGGTAATGAAGTTTGTGCGCCTGATTTTGTCGTCGCCAAAGCACCTGCTGCTGCACCCCAAACAACTGCTTGATGTAAAGAAAGTCCTGTAAAAAGTGCCGCAGTCAAGCCGCCATTAAAAGCATCGCCAGCAGCTACTGTATCAACTGCATGAACTGGAAACGCGGGGACAAAAAACTTTTCCTCAGCAGTGGCACAAAAAACACCTTTAGCACCCAGTTTAACGATCGCACATTTCACACCCCGTTGTAATAAAACTTCGGCTGCCTTTGCTGCAAGTTCTTCTCCGTCAACAGGAAAACCCACTAACTGCGCGGCTTCAACTTCATTCGGTGTAATAATATCCACTAATGGGTAAAGTTCATCTGGAAAATTAGATTGTGCGGGTGCTGGATCGAGAATTACCCTGATTTTGGCTTTTTTTGCGGCTTTAGCGGCTGCAACCACGGCAGTAATGGGAATTTCTAATTGTAAAAGCAGTGCTGTAGCTTCTGGTAATAGATGGGATAATCGTTCTACATCTTCTTGATTTACACAACCATTTGCACCAGGAATTACAATAATTTGGTTTTCCCCGGCATGATTTACGGCGATGATGGCGACTCCAGAACTAACAGTTTTATCGACGAAAATATTGTCAATTTGCACACCAGATGCTTGTAAATTATTGACTAGTTCTACACCAAAATTGTCTGCACCTACACGCCCCACCATTTGGGTAAGAATTCCTAGTTTTGCTAAGGCTACAGCTTGATTTGCCCCTTTACCTCCCGAAACTTTAAAAAATTCTTCTCCTAGCAACGTTTCTCCTGGGACTGGCAACCTAGATGTTGTTGCTACCAAGTCTATATTTATACTGCCGAAGACGATAATGCTCATATTTTGCCGATCTTTAAAGTTATTTAGCTAATACTACAGCAAGCGATCGCTATGCTTCATAGTTTTACTTTTTTCAACATTAATAGACTTACACAAAATCATGATAAAACGAACCGCAAAGGACGCATTCGCGCAGCGTCTCGTCAGAGAAGGACACAAAGTAATAAGAGTTTTAGAGAGTTATTGCGTGAGTCCTGACTAAATAGCTACGCATTTATTCCACTGTTAACTTCCAACAATCATCCCAAAATCATTTGTAATAGCAACCAAACATTTAAGCTAACAATCACAATAGCAACTAACCAAGCTAAAGATTTTAACCATAAGGGATTCACAAACTCACCCATCAAATGGCGATTACTGGTAAACATCACTAATGGAATCACTGCAAACGGTAACTGTAAACTGAGAATAACTTGACTGAAAACTATCAGGCTGCTTGTACTGTGTTCACCAAAAATAATGATAGTAATTAAGGCTGGAATAATCGCAACTAAACGGGTTATTAAACGGCGTAACCAAGATGGAAAGCGAAATTGCAAAAAGCCTTCCATAACAATTTGTCCTGCCAAAGTTGCAGTTAGCGTTGAACTTTGTCCAGAAGCAAGTAAGGCAATGCCAAAAATAGCACTGGCAAAACTAACTCCTAACAATGGTGAAAGTAAGTTATAAGCATCTTGAATTTCTGCCACATTCTGATTTCCAGAAGAATGAAATGTTGCCGCAGACACAATTAAAATTGCTGAGTTGATAAATAGTGCTAAAGATAAAGCAAAAGTTGAATCAATTGTCCCAAACTTAATTGCTTCCCATTTTTTGTTAGTATTAGGCTGCCAATCACGGGTTTGTACTATTGAGGAGTGTAAATATAAGTTGTGAGGCATCACTGTTGCCCCTAAAATACCAATAGCGATGTAGAGCATTTCTGGATTTTGTAAAATCTCTTTTTTGGGCAGATATCCCCATAAAATCCCCCCTATATCAGGGCGGGAAAATATAATTTCTGTTGTAAAACAGATGCCTACTGTTACTACTAGCATTATTACCAAAGCTTCTGTATAGCGAAAGCCTTTATGTTGGAGGAATAACAGTACCAGAACATCAAGTGCTGTGATGCAAACACCCCACACTAAAGGAATACCGAATAAAAGTTGTAGTGCGATCGCACTTCCTAGTAATTCTGCTAAGTCACAAGCTGCGATCGCAATTTCACACAGTAACCACAAACAAAAGCTTACCCTTCGGCTAAAATAGTCTCGACAAGCCTGCGCCAAATCTCTCCCCGTAGCAACTCCCAAACGCACACACAAAGCTTGAAGCAATATCGCCATCAGGTTCGATAGCAAGATCACTGTTAATAGAGCGTACCCAAACTTTGACCCCCCAGCGATGTCTGTTGCCCAATTTCCAGGATCGATGTATCCTACTGAAACCAGATATCCTGGCCCTGCGTAAGCCAGCATCTTGCGCCAAAAGCCGCTACTAGTAGGGACTCTAATACTGCGGTGAACTTCTGGTAAACTAGGTTTGTTTTCTGGGGGAAGCATTTATTTTGCCATGAAATATTCTCATATTCTTTTCATAATCCCATTAAATATAAAATAAACATCAATCTTTGGGTTAGTAATGTTTTGCCTAATTGTTATGAGTGCGAAAGATGGGTTTTAACCTGGATTTCTCACCGATGCTCAAAGCCTGTGCTTGTGCAGGGGAGCAGGGGAGAGTTCAAATACCAAGTTCTTTCCCCTCTGCCCCTCTGCCCCTCTGCTCCTCCGCCCCTCCGCCCCTTCCCTCAAGCTTGGAGAAATGCGGGTTGAAGTATACAACTGCGCTATTATTAGATTTAATTAATAATTAATTAGTTATTAAAGAATTATTGTGCTGACAATTAAATTTTAACTATGCCAAAAACTAAGCCAGCCAAGACCGATCCAGCAGTTCTCGTGGCGGTTGCTGACTACTTCAAGGTTTTATCAGAGGCTAGTCGGCTACAAATTTTGTCCTGTCTTAAGTCAGGCCCAATGAATGTAATGGAAATTACCGAGGCTACTAGTTTAGGTCAGGCAAATCTATCTAAGCATCTAAAAGTGTTAACTCAAGCAGGGGTTTTATCTCGTCAGCCCAAAGGCACTAGTGCCTATTACGAGATTGCCGATCCAATGATTTTTGAGCTTTGTGAGTTAGCGTGCGATCGCATTAGTGAGCGCGTGCAACAGCAAGCTGAAACCCTGAAAGCCCTTCGCAGCAAAACAGCAGTTTTTTGAAAAAAATATTAATTAAAATAAAAAACCTCAAATAACCAAATATTGGAAAGCGATCGCATTCTATAATCTCATCTTCCCCTAATCGCTTGCAATACGGTTCGGTTAACATCTTTAGTCTGTCGAAGATCCCCCAACCCCCGATAAATTGGGGGGTTTTTCTGATCTTTACCCCCTTTTTAAGGGAATCGCCGCAGGCGGGGGGATCTTATCGGAACCGTATTGAATGCGATCGCCAAATTTAACGCACAGTTTCTCGCAAAGCCTCAGCATCAACAGGTTTAATCAGGTAAACCAATAAAAGATTCCAAACAATTGCTGCAATCAAAGGTAGTTTGCGAATCACCTTCACAACTTTGGGTGCAGAACTGTTTTCAATCTCTGCAATTTTCAGGTTGTAACCCGCACAGCGTTGCAGGCGCGGGAAAAACTTCGGATGTTCCGTATTCAACATCACAGGAAAAGCCCGTCCCGCAGTTTCATTGGTGTTACGGACAACTTCGCGGTCAAATTCCGTCGCATCAAGTCCTAATGAGGTATAAAAACCAGCCCGTTCATGAACTGTCAAGGTGTGGGTAGCAAATACCGATAATAAGAAAAAGCGACTCCACAGCCTAGCTTTCCAGTTATTCCATAGTTGCGGTTGAGAACGTAAAAGCGCCTTGAATATATCCCCGTGGCGGTTTTCGTCTTGACACCAACTCTCAAAATATTGGAAGATGGGGTAAAACTGGTTTTCTGGGTGTTTTTCTAGATGTCTGTAGATAATAATGTAACGCCAGTAGCCAATTTTTTCTGATAAGTAGACAGTGTAGAGTACCCACTCTATTGGAAAAAACGTATAGGTGCGGGTTTTAGTAACATTGCCTAAATCCAGGGAGAGTTTAAAATCGCCCATTGCTTTATTGAGAAATCCGGCGTGGCGGGCTTCATCACGTGCCATCAGTTGAAATATTTCCGCTAGCAGGGGACTGCGATTTTTCAGCTTGCGGGATAGTTCTTTAAATAGCAAGAAGCCGGAAAACTCAGAAATGCAAGAACGTTCCAAATACTCAATAAATGCCTGTCTTGCTTCACCCTCAATGTGTTCCCAAGACTGGTTAAACACCTCATCCCGAACAAAATGATGACGGTTGTAATCTGTCCGCATTTCTGCCAGCATTGCCTTTAACTCCGTCTCCTGGGCGGACAAATCTAGGTTAGCAGCAGTTTCAAAATCTGTAGTGTAAAACCGGGGGGTAAGTACAGTTTCTTTGCTGGGGGTTTTAATTTCTGGCTTGGGTAGGGTATTAACCATCTGTAGTGCGGTATGCGAGTAAATCGTCTTATAGTTATCAAGTTATAATAAATATGATTCTTTTGCTAGACCTTTTTACAATCCTTCAGTAAAGGAGGAAATGCCCTACAAAGTAGATCCGCTAAAGCATTAGAGGACTTGGTTTAAATTATTTGTTAAATTTTGAAACTTACTTATAAGTGATACTTTCTTCGAAAATGCCTAAACGAGATAATAGACCATCTTTAATAGTCCTGTTTGTCCAAACCGCACTTTATTGAAATGTTTCATATAAATCCCAAAGCGATAATTTCATCCTCACTTATTTATTTTTGTTTTACAACCCCATAACCGTGCGATAATGAGCCTCAATTTGCGTGACGGTTTCAGACTTGCGTTTTGTCTCCCACTGACTGCGGTTAAATAATTCTCGTCGCAGTTCATCAACGTTAATTGTTGTTACTTTCTCATCGGCAACAATTTGCTTACCATTCACCCAAACACTATCAACAACATTACTAGGACGACCTAATACTAATAAGCCAATAGGATCTGTACGAGGAAGTAATGATAAATTGGTCAGGTCATAAAGTACTAAATCTGCTTGTTTACCTATTGTAATAGAACCAAGTTTATCTGCAAGATTCAATCCTTTTGCACCTCCTAAAGATGCCATTTCTACTGATTGTCGGGGTGTAATCCAGTGTTGATAATCTGAGTCTGTAACGTTGTGTAAAATAGAGCCAATTTTGATTGCTTCTAACAAATCTTGAGAGTCATTGCTAGAAGCACCATCACAACCAAAAGTTACATTTACTCCAGCTTGGCGATATTTTAAAATTGGGGCGATGCCACTGCCTAAACGTAAATTACTTAAGGGGTTGTGAACAACTGTAGATTGAGTTTCAGCGAGGATGATGATATCGGTATCATTTAACCAAACGCAATGAGCAAGTGAAGTTTTATTGCTCAGAAATCCGATTCTTTTCAAATGTTCCACAGCAGTACAACCATACTTCTCTTGGGCGAGTTTTTCCTGCGCCCTAGTTTCGAGTAAATGGGAGTGACGACAAAGATTATAGCGATCGCTTAACTCAATGCATCCTGTAAATAAAGCATCAGTACATAATTGTATCCCTGTTGGTGCAACTAAAATATTTACACCTTCATCTGGACGGTGAAATTGTCTTACCGCCTCTTCGATAATTTGCAAAGTTGCCGCAGTTGAGCGAAAATAAGGTTCATGAGTTTTTGCTGATCCCCCAGATGGCATACCTGCGGCGAGTGATTCATCTTGAATTAGGGGCGCGATAAAAGCCCGAATCCCAACTTCTCGGTAAGCACGAGTCGCAATGGCGATGGTTTCTAACTCAAGTCCGGGAATTAATACCAAGTGATCTACTACACTCGTCCCGCCAGAAAGCAAGGTTTCTACCGCAGTACCCAAGACGCTGAGATAAATCTGTTCAGTATCGAGAGGGGCAAAATCATACAGTTCCGCCAACCATAATTCTAAAGGGTAAACTGACATGATTCCGCGTTGCCACATCTCTGATGAGTGGGTGTGGGCGTTGAAAAAGCCAGGTAATAAAAGCTTATTTTTGCCATCGATGGCAGTGCCGATTACTGGTAGATTAGGGGCAATAGCTGCGATTACACCATCTACAATCTGTACATCTACGCTTGCATAATCATCATCGGTGGCAATTAAAACATTCTGAATGGTGAAGTTTACCATATTTAACCTTGATTAAGTAATTGTATTTTGAACTGAATTTCAAGTTACAAAATAGAAAATGGTATTGGGTATTGCAATTTTATGAATTTACCATTACGGACATTGGGAGTCTCACCAAATGCGTGGACAGTGAATGATGCGATCGCAGATATCACTCGTCCTCAAAAGATCCCACAACCCGTTATTTTATCAACAGAAACTAAAGCCTTGCGCCTAGACTTGGCAAAAACTGCTATCCTCGTCATTGATATGCAAAACGACTTCTGTCACCCTGATGGCTGGTTAGCGCATATCGGCGTAGACATAACTCCGGCGCGTCAGCCTATTGAACCTTTGAATAACTTACTTCCAGAACTTCGTGAGGTGGGTGTTCCAGTCATTTGGATAAATTGGGGGAATCGTCCCGACTTACTCAATATTAGTGCTGGTTCGCGTCATGTCTATAACCCCACAGGGGCAGGTGTGGGATTAGGCGATCCACTACCAAGCAATGGTGCTAGAGTACTGATGGCAGGTAGTTGGGCTGCGGCAGTAGTAGACGAACTAGAAAAACTTCCTGAAGATATTTGTGTGGATAAATACCGCATGAGTGCGTTCTGGGATACCCCATTAGATAGTATCTTGCGGAATCTGGGAAGCACAACATTATTTTTTGCTGGTGTTAATGCCGATCAATGTGTGCTAGCTACCTTATGTGATGCCAACTTTTTAGGATATGACTGCGTGTTAGTTAAAGATTGTAGCGCTACTACTTCGCCTGAATATTGTTGGCTAGCGACGTTGTACAATGTTAAACAATGCTTCGGTTTTGTCACTGACTCCCAAAAGATTTTCACAGCGCTGCATCATAGTGAGGAGTGATTAGATTTTAGATTTTTCCTTCAATCCAAAATTGGCTGAATGAGGAATATTTAGGGTTTATTAATTAAATTAGTGATTTTTTCATGTAGACATACAACTAAAAACTCAATATTCAAGGCTGGGATTTTAGTAATTTTCATACCCATCGATAACTTTAGAGGGGATAAATAAATGTACGCTACTCGTTGTGTAATTCCGGTTATCAAATCTCCCAAAGATTACCAAGTATATCGCATTAGTCCCAATGACTCTAATCGATTAGCTATTATCTTTGATTCGATAAATGCTAATACTTCCTTGACTTCCTGTATAGAAATTTTTGATGTTGGGGGACAAACACCACCCAATCGCCATCAGTGGGCGGTGGAAATGTTTTTTGTCCTGAAGGGGGAAGCGATCGCTATGTGTGACGGCAAGAGTGCCACGATCAAAGCTGGGGATAGTTTATTAGTGCCTCCGACAGGAACCCATTTGATTAGAAATACTGGTTCGACTCGCTTGTATACGTTGACTGTTATGGTTCCCAATGAAGATTTTTCGGAGTTGATTCGCAGTGGGATTCCGTCAGAGTTAGATGCAGAAGATATGGCAGTATTGGGGAGAGTAAATTCGTTAATGCCCTGCTGAAATAATTCGTAATTGAATTATGGAAATTTATCATTTTATTAAGCCGACTGTGAGAAACAATCGGCTTAACAGATTCGTAATAATTTAGTTGCAATTTAGCCGTGAGTTGCACCTTGAGGGGGACGTGAAACAACTTTTTTGGCTAAACCCAAAGTCTGCAAAACTAGGATGCTCCACCAAGTAACATCAATCTCCCACCAAGACAATCCAGATTTCGCCATGTGGGGATAAGTATGATGGTTATTGTGCCATCCTTCTCCATAAGTTACTAGGGATACCCACCAAAGATTACGAGCGCCATCATTAGCATCAAAGGTGCGATAACCCCACAAATGTGATGCTGAGTTCACAAACCAGGTTGAGTGCCAAAGCAAGACACATCTGAGAAATACTCCGTAGAATACAAAAGGCCATCCTCCTAAAGCATATAGGAGCAGTGCGAAGGGTATTTGCAATAGCAAAAAGTAACGATCTAGCCAGCAATAAAAGGGTTGTCTTGCGAGATCGGGGGCGTATTTTTTATAGGTATCATAATCAAAAAATTCTGGGCGTGGGTAGAAAATCCACAATATATGGCTCCACCAAAACCCTCTTTGAGCAGAGTAGGGATCTAGGTTGATATCTTCAGTGTGGGCGTGATGCTGGCGGTGGCCACCTACCCAGAAAATTGGCCCACCTTGCAAAGCCAGCGCTCCGATGAGAGCGATCGCATACTCTAACCACTTAGGAACTTGGAAACTCTTATGGCTCAGTAGTCTATGATATCCCAAGCAAATACCAATGCTCCCGAATAACCAGTGAAGAAACACTAGCAAACCTAATGCTGGCCAGGAGAAAAACCAAGGAGCCATAAGTGCTAAAACATGAAATGTAGTAAAAAATACTACATTTGTCCAACTGAGTTGAGGTGAGTTGCCTCTCTCAGGGGCGATCGCCCCAAAATTTGCGGTCATAAAGATTCCTGTTGATGGATGATGAAGCAATTTGCCTTTTCTCGGAGCCATCCCACAAGGGATTTACCCGCACTGCATACTAATTCGTTTTCGTTGCAGTAGAGTAAAGCAAGTATCACTTACATTTGTTATGCTAGCAGAACTCTGATACCTCTGCAAGTGCCACTTGCATTTTTTTATGTCGTCTCACCTGATTTCTACTCGTCAACGCTTGATTCAAGCTGCACTTGAGTTGTTTTCTGCTCAGGGAGTTAGCGCTACCACAACCCGTCAAATTGCTGAAAAAGCCGAAGTCAATGAAGTGACTCTATTTCGGAATTTTGGCAATAAACATGGACTGCTTTTAGCTGTGCTGGAAGAGTCCGCAGCTTTTAAAGATTTGGGTGAGTCGCTGGTGCGACGGGCAACACCTCCCGGCAATGTCTACCAAGCTCTAAAAGATTATGCAAGTGACAGCTTGCACGCATTAGAACGAGTCCCCGAGTTTGTTCGATCTGTGGTAGGCGAAGCCGACCAATTTCCGGCAGAAAACCGCCGCGCCCTCGGCAGGGGAGTAACAGAGGCAAACCGCTATGTAGCTCAGTATTTAGCTACTGTAATCCAGCAAGGACATCTAAATACCTACTTACCGGCAGAGAAATTAGCTAGTTTGCTAAATGGGATGATTTTGGGATATGCCGTAATTGAGTTCACCAGCGAATTTCATGAACTTTGGGAAGATCGGGATGATTTTTTGGAAAATTTGGTGGAGTTGTTTTTACATGGAGCCATGTCATCCTCAGCAGAATCAGCAACCAGCTGCTTCCCAGGAGGGTTTAGCACCACAGAAGTCGCTGATTTACCAGCTAGTTTAGTTAACGAAATTCTGCAACAAGCAAGGATTTCTGGAACGCGAGATTATGCTTTGGCTTATGTGTTATTTGGGGCTGGGTTATCCGCCACAGAAGTAATTTGCTTAGAACGATCGCACCAAATCAACGATCCTCAAGGGCATTTTTTACAAATCACAATCCCCGGATTTATTCGTCAAGTGCCTGTAAATCAGTGGATTTTGGGCAAACGCTACGGTTCTTTTACTAATAATCCCTTAATTAAATGGCTGAAAAGTCGTAAAGATGCTCAAACAGCCATGTTTTTGAATGAAACAGGCACACCCATGACAGAATCAGAGCTTGAGGTACGTTGGCAAATATGGAGTGACGGATTGTTAACTCCCCAAGGACAAACGCCAGCGATCGCTCAGGCACAACAAACTTGGCGCGTCGAAATGTTAATGCGGGGAATCACCTTAGAAAATCTGATTATTTTAACAGGTTGCGATCGCGCCCAGTTACAACCCTATGTTCGCCGAGCCAAAGAAAAAGCCGCCCTAGAGCAAGCTACCCGTTTGGATCATAAACCGGGATAGGGGAGTAGGGGAGTAGGGGAGCAGGGGAGCAGGGGAGCAGGGGAGCAGAGGAGCAGGGGAGTAGGGGAGTAGGGGAGCAGGGGAGCAGAGGGGAAATAACCAATTCCCAATGCCCAATGCCCAATTCCCAATTCCCAATGCCCAATGCCCAATTCCCAATTAATTCAATGGCTCCATAATGGCTCTTAAACCTTTACTAGAGAGTGTTTTAAGCATTTCTTTAGCGTTATATTCACTGCTAAATACTCCTGCTTGCATGACTCTTTGGCCTTGCCAAACTGTGGGAAACGCACCAGGAGCAAGCGATCGCACTAAATCCTTATCCCTGTCAGTGAAGAGTGGAACTACTACGCGATAACGTACACCAAATTGTGTCGCAGAGTTACCACCATAGGTCATACTTGCAGAACTTGTTTGCATATTGCGAGTATTACTAATAGGGATATTGCTATCAGGAAGTGGTAAAAGTGCTGACGCATTTGGAGCAGTAGCTTCTACTATTGGTAATGGCTGCTGTGTTTGATTCCTCGTGCTGACAACAGAATTGGATGGGTACTCAGGGGCAGTAAACTCAATCGTGTTAGGATCAATCCGCACATAATTTAACTGTGGTGTATTAGGTGGCTGTGCTGGACTGGAAGTTGTAGGTATTCGTCTAGCCGATAAGCTGCTAGGAGTAGGAAATCCGGCAACTTTAGAGGTGGGTGGTTGTTGATTGGATATAGGCGTGGAAAGTGGTACATTGGCTGGCACTAATGGCAGCAGTTGACTGTTTAATTTTGCAGAAACAGAATTATTGGCTGAAACACTGTTGCTGGTTTGCTCATTGGTAGTTTCAGAGATTTCGGGAGCCGAGAAGGTGATTTCACCGTTTGCTGGTATTTCTCGCAACACATTGTTGGGAGCAGGTTGAGAATTTTGTGCTATTGTCCCGTTAATATCTACTTTGCCAGTGATGCGATCGCTGACAAGATTGTTACCAGCAGCAGAAATTAACTCTTTAGCGGCGCTGGCGTTAATATCATAGCGGGCATTATTTTGAAATTGATTACCCCCAGGTTCCGATGCACTACCCAAATCTGGCATTGCTTGAGCGATCGCAACTAAACCATCTTCTTTATTATCTTGAATAATATTATTCCGTAAAATCGGGCGAGCTTTCGCTTGCACGATAATTCCCGATCTATTCTTCTGAATTTGATTGCTTATAACTACAGGAGCGGCATTTTGAGCAATATTAATGCCAAAACCCGTTTCGTGAAAGACATTCTCCTTCACTTGGGGGCTGGAATTACCGGCAATTGTGATGCCATTGGCTCCATTGCGATCGAAATAATTCTTACTAATAGTCGGTGCAGCATTACCACAGACAGAAATCCCATCTTGGGTACTGCCAGTAAATGTATTTTCCGCAATTACCGGATCGCTAGATTCAATCCATAAACCATAACCCCGGCGATTAGGGTTTGTCACCGTTACCCCAGTCAGCAAAGCTTGGGTTGCTCCCACAATTGTCACATTTTGACCGGCAAAGCTGCGGCTCAGGTAATCGCCACCTCCCTGAATGATAATATCCTTACCTTGATTGCTAGGGTTGCCTTGAATTGAAACACCTGGTTTCAGCATTAAGGGAAATTCCTCTCCTGTCTCGGCGCTATAAGTGCCCGTGGAGAGCATAATTACAGTATTGGCGTTAGCTAATCGTAAAGCTTGAGTAATCGTTTTCACCGGAGCGGATTCGCTGCCGTTGCCTGCCTTGTCATCTCCATCAGTGGGGTTGACAAATAGCACATTAGCCTGAGAATTTTTGGTTTCACTTTGAGGTGCTGAATTTGGTGTCAATGGAATTTGAGCGATGGCGCTACCCAGGAACGCCATATTTGCCGCTCCCATGCCAACGGTAAAAGATAATACTGATAAACTAAAAAATAAAAGCCTTGCTGATTCCAGAAACTTCAGCTTTGTAAGCATAATATCTACTCTACGGTACTTAGAAAACACACGATGGTGAATCATATTTAACACAACTCCTTAGAAGTAACAATAAATTCTTATACCCTTAGAGAGTATTATGCCGATAATATTACTCACATATTGACCGATTGGCGATATTTAATACATAGTAATAAACGGAGAGCTAAGGATTGGGTAATAAGGATTTTTGATTCCTCCTTGCCTTCTTAGCTCTTTTTTGATGAATTCAATGACCGCTTATTTGGATAAAATGGGAGAATTTTGTCAATCAATCGCAAGAAGGAATTTTTCATATTTTTCTGAGAGCGCGTAATGAATTGCGGCTGAAAACGCAAAAGATACAGAGCAACTGAATTTATTTATGGAGATTGTAATTTTGAATTTTGAATTTTGAATTCCCCGTTCGCGTAGCGTCCCGCAGGGAAGGGCTTGACTCTGGTTGATTACCTACAAAATCTTTGATTAAGGTTGTGTAATAAATTTATATTGTGAAAAAATATAGCAAAAACTTAATCTCAATTACATAAGTAAATCCCTCATAAGTAGGATGAAGCAGTAGAGTTATGGAGTCTGTTACTTAGCAGCACTTAATAGCTCAATTACTTGTAGTGAGGGAGCGAGTTTTATCAAGTTACATGAGTTCGCAATCTTCAAGTGGTGTTTTGATAGGTTTGCTATCCTTAGTTCTACTTACACTTATCTGCGTAGATACTAATGTTAAAATCATGTAAATTATGCATAAAATAGCTGCACGAATGATGTAGTATAATAGAGGTGTAAATATAAATGATTCATGAATGGAGAACAATATGGCTCCCGACAAAAAAAGGATAACTGTAAGTTTGACTCAGGATGCAATCGACAAATTAAAGGAACTTGCCGATCAAAGAGGGATAACTGCTACAGCTGTTTTAAATCAAGCTATTGCCACTGAAGATTTTTTGGCAAAAGAGTCTAAAGATGGAAAAGTCCTAATTAGGAAAAATGATGGCACAACTAAAGAAGTGATCTTCAGATAGAAATAGACATCTCCACAAATTCCGATTAGCTCATTCATATTTTGTCAGTTTCCAAGCTTGGTTTTTTACTAAGTAAAGAAAAGTACTTCAAGTAGGCGTATGCGTTAAAAAATCCTACGCAGGTTTGTTATAAGAGGGGAGATTAAAAAGCTAAACTCCCCTCATATTTAGGCTTTTTCGATAGTACCCAAGTTAGTTATTCTGCCAACCACAATAAATTTAGATGAAGTTTAGCTTGATTGCAGTAATATTAAATCCATTAATAGTTTTAGATAATTAAAATGTCATCCGATCCTACAAATTCAAAATCTAAAGATATTGATATTGAAGATATTGATAAAGAAACTAATACAGCCAAGAACGAAAGCCGTGAAGCTAAAATTCCTCAGTTAACCAACTTTAGCCCTGCTATGATGCAAGAGTCTATACGGAGTTGGATAAGCTTAGTAATATTCGGAAATGCCTTGGTAATTATTTTTTTAGTTGCAGTTTTTATTTTGCATCCTATAATTTTTCCTAAAGAAGATAATAAGACTGCCGAGCAGAATAAGAATCTGATCAAGTTAGGAAATCAAACGTTTATTTATGTTGTTAAAGATGACGACGATCAGAAAGGAAGTAGGGAGCTTATAAACTTGCTTTGGACATCGCAAATAACTTTGATGAGCGGTACTATTGCATTTTATTTTGCTAGCCAAAATCTTTCAAAAAATCAATAAAACAGGAGTCAGAATTCAGAATTGGTGAATACTCTACCCATAAAGGGATAGAGTTTTAGGGCAAGAATATTTTAATTCTTTTCGCTTGACTTCGGGCGAAAGCGTGTAGCGGGGCGTTCGCGGTAGCGTCTTGTAGATTTGCCAGGTTTTAACCTCTATTCATCACTCACTCGTACAGAATTCATACCTGTTAGCGATTAGCTAAGGTTTAGCCCATTCTGACCGGAGGCGAAGCGTCTCCGGCTCTGCTCCTGAGTTGTGAATTCTTCTTATAAAATAACTCTTACTATAATTCTCTAACTTAGAGAGTAGTTTAGTTGTATGCAGTTGATGAACTGTAGCTAATTGCTTGATATTCAAACACTTGGCTAGGATTAAATAATCTATCATCTGGGTAATCGAGATCAACTTGTATTGCCGTACTATTCTTTCTCTTTGCGATCGCCTTTCTGATATGTACCCTTTTCTCATCCCTTTGTAAGCTTGTCATTTACCCTAAAATACTTGACTAACCTTAGTGCAAAACTGTAGCCTCGAACTACCCTTATCACTGGTTATAGGAACATGGGATAATTTATCTTAACCATCAATACTACGTTGTTTTGCGTAGATTACGCAAAAATTAAGTAAAAAAAGCAAATTAATTAACTTATGGTTACTAGGATTTATGATAATTCACATTTTGATGAAAGTACTAATGGGGTTGTTGTAATGGTCGAGCCATACAGCCAAAAAGAGCAAGTACAACAAGTTGTCTACCGCATTTTAGATGCCAATTTAGACCGCGCTCGTGAAGGCTTACGAATTATTGAAGAATGGTGTCGCTTTGGCTTAAATAGTGCCCAGTTAGCTCTTGAATGCAAGCGTCTGCGACAAGAATTAGCCAAGTGGCATACCCCAGAATTACGGGCGGCGCGAGACACACCAGGCGATCCGGGGACTGAGTTAACCCATCCGCAAGAAGAAGAACGAGCTAGTATAAAATTGGTATTGCAAGCTAACTTTTGCCGTGTCGAAGAAGCCTTGCGGGTGTTAGAAGAATACAGCAAGTTAACCCTGCCAAATATGGCTAAAGCTTGTAAACAGATGCGCTATCAAGTTTATACCCTAGAAAGTAGTTTAATGGGTCATCAGCGCCATCAATTGTTATGGCGATCGCGTTTGTATATGGTTACTTCTCCAAGTGAAAATTTGTTGAATAACGTCGAAGCTGCACTCAAAGGCGGATTAACGCTTTTACAATACCGCGACAAAACCGCCGATGATTCTTTGCGTCTGGAACAAGCAAGAAAACTCCGACAGTTATGCCACATCTACGGTGCTTTGTTCATTGTTAACGATCGCGTGGATCTCGCTTTAGCTGTTGATGCAGATGGGGTGCATCTAGGACAACAAGATATGCCTATTGCTGTTGCTCGGCAATTACTAGGTTCACAACGCCTGATAGGTATGTCTACCACAAATAAAGAAGAGATGCAAGCAGCAATTACTGAAAGTGTAGATTACATTGGCGTGGGGCCAGTTTATGAAACTCCCACGAAACTAGGTAAAGTAGCAACAGGTTTAGAATATGTCAGCTATGCAGCCAAAAATTGCTCAATTCCCTGGTTTGCTATTGGGGGAATCGATGCAAATAATATCAATGATGTAATCGATGGTGGAGCCAAACGGGTAGCGGTAGTGCGATCGCTCATGCAAGCCGAACAGCCTACCCTCGTAACACAATATTTGCTCTCCCAACTCAATCGCATTAAACCAGAACTTTAAAAGAGTCATTTGTCATTAGTCATTTGTGTAACCAATTCCCAATTCTCAATTCCTATATTTATGTCTAATGAGATTACGATTCATGTAAATGGGGAAACCCATAGCTGCCCATTTGAAACTTTTTTAACCGATTTGCTCCAAGAGTTGGGTTTTAACCCCCGGTTGGTGGCTGTAGAATATAATGGCGAAATTTTACACCGCCAGTTTTGGCCGCAAACAAAAGTGCAACCAGGCGATCGCTTAGAAGTGGTAACTATTGTTGGTGGTGGTTAGTTTATATGAGCCAGCAAGCCCAAATCTTTCAGGCTGCGGCGTGTAATTTCAATGCGGGCGGGTGCATCTTCTGGTTTATACATATCAAGGGTTGTTGCAAAAAAGTAGACGTTTTTGTTTTGCTCTAAATAACCTACAAACCAACCAACATTTGGTTTGCTACTCGTTAACCATCCCGTCTTTCCTCGCAGTGTGTAATCTGGAGTTTGTTCGCGGATCATAATGTCTTTGACAAGATTTATTGTCCGTTGCGAGAAAGGCAAATCACCTTGATACAACCGTTGCAAAAACTTAATCTGCTGTTGGGGCGTAATTTGCAATATCTGCTGTTCTAGCCAAAAACGATCGATGTCTGCGGCAGTTCCAATCTGACGGTTCCCGTAACCTACTTTATTAATAAACTGCTGCATTCGTTCATATCCAGCCCTACGTGCAAGTACTTGATAGAACCAAACAGTTGAATCTTTAAAGGCTTGACGCAAATTTGTATCATGATTCCAAGCATCAATTTCTCGATGAATTCCATCCCAAGTCAGAACCGCCACATCATCAGGAAGTATACCTGTTTCTAAAGCTACTAGCGCGTTAAAAATTTTGAATGTCGAAGCTGGTGCGATCGCAGTTGCATTACGTTTAGGATTATGTTCGTAGATGCGGTTATTTTTGGAGTCGTAAATCAAGATTGAGCCTTCACGCCCAAATTCCTGAAAGTGTCGCCCGAAATTTGGCGCTTTCACAGCCGGACGTTCAGATGAGGTTGAAGCAGGTTGAGCCACAACATACATTGTCCCAAAGCTAACAGCAACAAATCCAATGATTGTAAATATAATAGCTTGTGTTCGGTAATACCGGAGAGATTGCCATATACGAAACAAGATATTTTTCATTGCCCATTTAATAGAATCACAAACGAGATTCTACACTGTAATCTTGCTCATTTACGGAGGAGAACACACAGCTATATATAGAATTACTATTTGATTTTTGAACGAAATCAGGTATTGTAGCGTGTGTTAGAACGGAGTTCGTAACGCACTATTGTCACGGGTTTGATGTGTTACGCCGTCGCTAACACATCTTACGGATATTTTCTCCAAATCAAACCGGGTTCCTATGTCTCTAGTTGATGTGCATTCATTTTATGAAATCGCGTTTCTTCCTTCTGATTTGTAAAGCGATCGATGAAGAGTTCGACCCTTGGCTAATTCTTTACCTTTGCGTCCGAGTTGATCGCGTAGCTGCCGATCTTTGCACAACCGATTAAAAGCTTGAAACACTTCATAGCCAGAATTGGGATTAACCAGTATGCCATTTTCTTCATGCTGAACTGTGTCTAGAACACCACCTAAACGAGGGGCAATTATCGGCTTACCGAAGTAACTTGCTTCTAAATAAACTATACCAAAACCTTCCATACTATTAGGTTTAGTATCTAATAAAGTCAGCATGGCAAATATATCGCAAGCTGCATAATAACCAGCTAATTCTCGCTCAGATACATATCCGGCAAAGTGGACGCGCTTATCTACCCGCAAACGATGCGCCTGAGATTTCAGTCCTGATTCACTTGGCCCTTGACCGCAGATTATATAGTGAACATCCACCCCAAAAGTTAGCAACAGTGGAATATTATCAATTACTTGGTCGAAACCTTTATGTTTTACTAGCCTGCCGATGGAGAGAATAACTATTGATGATTCGGGAATGTTGTATGCCTGACGCACGCGAACACGTAAATCATCAAGGCTGCTGGGACTCTCTACATTATTACCAAACCTTTCTGGTCTGATTACTGGGTTAATGACGTGGGTAGGAGTATCTAATCGGAAAGCAGTTCTGAGATAATCTTGTGTATAAGAACTGTTACAAACAATACCTTCAGCGCGTTTGAGTGTTAATTTAAATAGCGATCGCAACACGGGATTGTGTAAAGTACAAAGAAAATCATTCCCGTGCAGATAGATAAAAAAGCGAATCGGTAAGAAATAGCTCAATAGCAACAGTGAAGGAAAGTCGTAGCCGTGGCCCCACTCTATATAACGATAGTGATAACGAAAATAAAGTCTGATTGCTAGGACAAATGAGCAGACGATATTGATCAAAGGCTTCAAGATACTTCCTACAAAGCCACTACGCCCGTATCTAGGATAAGACCAGCGATACACGGGAAACTGTTGACCTTCATCAAATACTTTATCTCCTGAGCAACTAGCCGCTAGCACAATAACTCGTTCTGGATCTTGGAGACAGCGGTTGTAGATATATTCCCCAATTACAGCTTCTTTCGGCCGGAATATCCGGCTTATGACTAGGATATCTGGGTATGCAGCTTTATCTCTAATTTTGGCTGTTAGTTGAGAAATATGTTCCATAATCAAATTAATAAATTTACTTCAAATAATTTTTAATTTATTTACAATTAGGATTACTTTCCAAGCCATAATTATCATTTTATTTCTTTTAAAACGAATGTGGTAGACAAATGTGCAGCTTATTTGAGGAGATTAGCCAGGAAGATTGTTTTTTTATTGTGTTGATTTTATTTTTGCTGCAAATTGCTCACTAATTGAAAATTTCTGTACATGACGAACAATAAAATCTAGCACTTGTAGTCCAATTTATCAGTAAATAAATGTTGCCAAAATTACGACATTTACTTACGTAAAATCCAATATCCTGGATATGTCTAATTAGTACTCCTAGTAAGGATCGTACTCAATTTCCAGTCTGTAGACTATACGTGTTCAAAAGTTATTTATATGTAAATATAAATACTATTCTTTAGTATATACTTTCCTCTTATGACCAAAGGAGTAGGGTGAAGTATTAAAAAATTAGTCAGAAGACTATGAAAAATTGGAATCATCTGTATAATCCAAGGCTGTAGCCTGGAAGTGCGGAGTCTAAGACATAGCAACAATTGCCTGTAGGCGTAGCTCGTCGTAGACATCGCAAATTTCGGTAATTGTGAACATATCTTAAGGTACGGTTCCCCAGTGGAGAAATCCCCCCTGCGATCGCTGCCTACACTAGATAAGACGCGGTAAATTGAATATGTAGCCTTTAAAAGTGAATGCTACAAAGCAAGCTTTTACGGACTGGCGTTAGCGACATACCGCAAAACTCCTACCGCTATGGGGAGAAATCATAAAAAATTCAGTTTCCAAGCGATTGTATTATGCGTAAAAAACTACAACAAATCATCAAACCACTGTTCAAAACCTTCTTAGCCATAAGCCTGGTGCTAACCTTGGCTCTGAGTCACGCCGATGGAGCATTAGCAGCCCGCAGTGGTGGCCGTATCGGTGGTGGCTCATTTAGAGCGCCTTCTAGTCGCACCTATACACCACGCACTTATGCACCTCCTGGTGGGGGCGGGTACTACCCTGGCGGTGGTTTTGGTGGCGGTTTTGGCTTTCCCTTTCTAATTCCTTTTTGGGGTATTGGGGGAGGATTTGGTGGTCTATTTAGCATCTTAATCTTCTTTGCGATCGCTAATTTCTTAGTGCAAACTTTCCGCCGCGTCTCTGGCGGTGAAACTCCAGAAGCAGATTACAGCAGCAATCCCTCTGTTTCTGTAACTCGTTTGCAAGTAGGTTTGTTAGCCCAAGCCCGTGAATTGCAAAATGAACTCAACAACATTGCCGAAACTGCTGATACTAACACCCCAGAGGGGAGAGCAGAAATTTTGCAAGAAGCCAGCCTAGCTTTACTCCGCCATCCTGAATACTTTGTATATGCAGGTGGTGGTACTCAACAAGCCAGTTTAAATTCAGCTGAAAGTCAGTTTAATCGGCTGTCACTGGCAGAACGTAGCAAATTTAGCGAAGAAACTCTTTCTAACGTCAACAACCAGCTAAAAGCAGCCCTTGCCAAAGATGCTTTACCTCCGGCTGGTGAACTAGACAATCCCACCCGCCTATTTACTGAAGGCCCAGGGGAATATATTATCGTCACCTTGCTAGCGGCGACACTAGGTAAGTTTGATATCCCTACAGCCATTAACAGTGCTGATGATTTGCGCCAAGCTTTGCGCCAAATTGGTAGTATACCTAGCGAAAAACTTCTGGCAATTGAAGTTCTTTGGACTCCACAAGCTGAAAATGATACGCTGACATCTGATGATGTACTGGCAAATTATCCCGATTTGAGACTTGTTTAATTTCTGAAAAATTTCGCCCTTAAGCGCTATGAAATAACTTTGCATCTTGGCGCAACAAATAAGTTCCTCTTTAAGGGCAATAATTAGAAAACCGTTTGTCAATGACAAGCGGTTTTTGTATAACCTAGATATACTATGATTTACGCACTGAGAAGCAAAATCTAGATTCCCTTGACCTCTCTTAAAAAGAGAGTAACTCTAAAAGCCTTTTTAAATAAAGGGGTTGGGGAATCTCTTATATGGAAATCCTAGATATTTAACTATCTTGCAAAAAAATTATTCTTAGCCAAGACTTTGGTAATATTATCGAAATGCATTATACGTAGAGCGTTATCTTATGCCTAGTGTTGAAGCCGACGAAAACCGAGAGCATCGCATTAAAACAGAGATCATTGTAGATGCTGAAGACAAAGAAGACAGGGCTATGGGTTGGTATTACTACCTTGAAGAAGCTTTGAATTTTCCCTTTATGGCTAAATGGACTAAGAAGGGACGCAAATCAGGCTCTACCGAGGAGAAACAAGTGGAAGTTCTGGGAATGGCCCCAGATGATGACTGCTTAAAAGATATGTTTGTCGAAGTGGCTGACATCAATGGTAAGGATGATGATGTATATTCTGCAAAATTATCTGAAATAGCAGCCATTGATGCTGATAGTGAAACTCAAGAAGCGATCGCTGACTGGCTCTATTGGATTGCCAGAGGATATAAATTTTAAACTTTAGGATAAAACAGGAGTCAGAATACAGAATGGGCTAAACGCCTCGCTATCGCTAACAGAATTGGTGAATACTCTACCCATAAAGGGATAGAGTTTTAAGGCGACAATATTTTAATTCTTTTCGCTTGACTTTGGGCGAAAGCGTTTAGCGGGGCAAAGCCCGGTTAAAACCAATATTCGTCACCCGCTCGTACAGAATTCATACCTGTTATACCATTTCACGAAATACCTGATACAAATAATTTATCTCTAATTCTTTCCCCCTGCTCCCCTGCTCCCCTGCTCCCTATT
>NZ_JAVRCP020000057.1:0-35119 GCF_034530675.2 Nostoc sp. DedVER02 | reverse complement strand
ATTGTCAGCGATCGCACAGGGTTCTTTCCCTTTACATTTTCCCATAAATGGTAAATCTTCCAAAACTGGATGCTCCCAATATCACACCATCCTTTGCAACATTTACTAGTGATGAACTTTCTAGGATATCGAGCCGAAGATTTTTTCAAACTTCAGTCTATTGAATACAAACCCTTTGGAAAAGGACCTTGGCCTTGTCTTAACCCTGCTAGTGACCATTTTAAACAAGCAAAAATAAAGGAGTGTTGTGTAGAGCGTAATGGAAACAATAGCAAACCTATAGGCATATTTAGTTGTATCTGTGGATTTGTTTACTCCCGAACGGGCCCTGATTCATCACCTAAGGATAAATTTCAAGCTACAACAGTACAGTCCTATGGACTTGTATGGGATGCAGTTTTGACAGAACTATGGCAAGACTCAACACTTAAACTATCAGAGATTGGACAACGACTTGGGGTTCATTACACGACCATCAAGCGTCAAGCTGCTCGTTTAAATCTGATCTTTCCTAGACCAGGCGGTCGTTCAATTCAAGGAGCCTTAACACCACCTCGACAAAGAGATTCTCAGATTGTAGCAATAGAGACCTTGGAATCTTATCGGCAGGAATGGCTGTCAGTTATAAAACAAAACCCTGAACTGGGAAACACAACTTTAGCACAAAGATTTCGGCGCATTCATAGTTGGTTATACAGAAATGATGCTAAATGGCTAGAGAATCATCTGCCGCCTACTCAATTAAGAGTAAAGCCAATGCCCAGGGTGGATTGGGAGAGTCGTGACGTTCAACTAGCCGATGCAGTAAGACTCTCAGGCTTGAGCCTAAAAAACTCTCCTGGAAAACCCGTAAGGGTAAGTGTAGAAGAAATTGGTAAAAAGCTTGGTCAAAGAGCACGAATTACTAAGCAAATCGATAAGCTACCGTTAACAGCTAAAGCACTGGCTGAGGTAGCTGAGACAATAGAGGACTTTACTATTCGTAAAATCTACTGGGCTGCTGAACGCTTCCATAAAGACGGGATACACCTAAAACAATGGCAGTTCTTGCGTAAAGCAGGTTTAGAGGGATCAAGATTCTTATCAGTGCCTAAAGTGCAGAACGCAATTGATACTGCTATGGAATATTTGAATTCTCCAGATACTTTGATAACTACATCTACCCCGCCTTCCGAAGCTTCTATTTTAGAAAATTTGCTAGAAGAAAAAGACGTAATGCTTGGTTGTTTTCCTGATTCTTACCCAGATGAATTGTTTTACAGCATTTGCGCTAGATTTCATGATCGAGTTCAGTATCCTAGTCAGAGATCAACTATTCGTGATTTATTCCAAACTAAAAACGCGATCGCAATCTTTGATTTACCAAGTCGGCTAGATAAACTTATTGCAAGCTTACCTGCTGGACATCGTTATACAGTTGAATATTTAATTGACAACTATACATTGCTGCCTTTTTATAGACCTTTTCTTCCACCGGATAGGCTTCAGCTAGTTACCGAGGATATGCGCGGTGATAATGGTTCAAAAATTCATACGCGTTTAGGAATTGTTGCTGGCTCTATCGAGACACCTGCTTATCTCCGTTTCTGTCCAATCTGTATACAAAAGGATAGAGAGCAGTTTGGCGAATCTTACTGGCATCGTCTTCATCAAGTAACAGGTGTCGAAGTTTGTCCCACTCACCAAGTGTTTCTAGAGCAAAGTACTTTACAGACTCATAATCGCAGAAGGCTCTATGAATTTATTTCCGCAGAACGCATAACCGCTAATCTATCTCCCCGTGAAATAGACCTTTCAAATATTTGTCACAAATTTCTGTTAAAGATTGCTAGTGAAGTGGAATGGCTGCTCAATGATTGCCAATCTGTTCCTGGTTTAGAGTTTTTGTATCTTAATTACCGATCATTGGTAATGAATAATTCAGAGTTGGTCACTTACGCAGGCAGAATTCGGGTTCAGGAATTGTTGAAAAACTTCAAAAATTACTATCCTGCTGAAGTTTTAGAAATTCTTCAATGCCAAGTTAACGAGCAGAGTCGTGATAACTGGCTCTGTGAGCTTGTGCGCTTTCCTAGAAGAGTTCACAATCCACTACGCCATCTACTGCTTATTAATTTCTTGGGATTCACAGCAAAAGAATTTTTTGAGCTAAAAGAAGCACCTAAACCCTTTGGTGATGGTCCCTGGCCTTGCCTAAACCCTGTTTGTAAAAACTTCACCAAGTCTGTAATCAGTAAATGTCATATTACATACAACCAAGAGAATCACAGACCAACAGGTAATTTTGCTTGCACCTGCGGTTTTGCTTACTTCAGGATAGGTCCCGATAAATCACCAGAAGAACGCTTCCAATTTTGTAGAGTCAAGGTTTACGGAATTTTTTGGGAAAAATCCCTAAAAACTCTTTGGAAGGACCCGTCTCTCACCCTCAAGGATCTAAAAAACCGTCTGGGAGTTAC
This sequence comes from Nostoc sp. DedVER02, assembly GCF_034530675.2. Taxonomy (NCBI): domain Bacteria; kingdom Bacillati; phylum Cyanobacteriota; class Cyanophyceae; order Nostocales; family Nostocaceae; genus Nostoc; species Nostoc sp. DedVER02. The sequence continues at coordinate 32,660 of NZ_JAVRCP020000057.1, read as the reverse complement.
AGTCAAAACTATTCTGCGCCAAGCAGCTTTGCTGAAACTTACTTTTCCTCGACCTAACTCTAGAGCTAGAGCAACTGAACTATGTGCATCTCTCCAGCCTCGCTTTGTAGGTCCACGTATCCTTTCTCCAGAAGTGCTGGAGTCTTACAGAAACCTATGGTTGGAAGAAATAGCACATAATCCTGGAGTAGGACGCACTCAACTGCGAAGTCAAATACCAACAGTTTATGCACAACTGTATAACTATGATAAAGGGTGGCTCAATGAGCATCTGCCACCACCTCAAGCTAAAAATGGTACCTCAAGTGTGGATTGGGCTAGCCGAGATACTGCAACGATGGAAGCTGTTAAAGTTGTAACACAGCGCTTAAAGGAGAATGTCAATCCAATTATTTGGGTTACTCGGACAACGATCGCTAATTCACTCAATTATCCTGCTAGTGCTTGGATCAAGAAACACCTCAATAACCTACCAATGACCGCAAATGTGGTGGAAGAACTGAGCGAAACTAGAGAAGAGTTTGCTGTGAGAAAAGTTCAGTGGGCAGCAGACTGCTTTCGCCAAGAAAACTTGTGTCCACAAAGATGGGAACTAGTACGTCGTGCAAGTTTGCGTCCAAAAACAACAGAATTGCCATTGGTTAAGGAAGCGATCGCAACTGCTTTAGAAGCTTTAGGCTCACTTCTCCTGCCTTAACTATTCAACAACAAAACCTGATTATATAAACTGAATTCGGTTCTGATGAATTAGCGATCGCTAATGGCTATATCTAACCATTGCTGTTGATACTCAATGGCTTTGCCATAGTTTCCCAAATTAGAGTAAGCAAGCCCCAGACTGCCTAGAGCCTTAGCCTCACTTTGGCAGTCTTTGATTTGTTAATAAAGTTTGAGCGCTTGTTGCCAGGATAGGAGTGCTGCCTCAAATTGACTTGTATTAAACTGTTGAAATCCTTGCTGTAAAAGTTTGTCTGCTTCTAATTTCCGGTCTTGGCTGGTCTGTGCTTGTGCTGAGTAGAGATTAAGTAACTGTCAAGGTGTACTAGAAATCATCAAAACCTCCACAGAATTAGCTCCTCCCTCTGGCAAAAGCTTAGAAGAACTGAGCCAACTTGATGAAAGCTTGAGAAAACAAGCAGGAGCGATGGCACCTTTTACCCAATCTGATAATTGGCGAGCCAGCTTTAGCCCCAAAGAAACCTATTGGTGGTGGTTTCTCAAAGCTCCAACAACACCGTGGAGCAATCGTCTCGATTACCTATGGAGTGCTACTTCCGTTACCTTACTTACTATTTCTCTGGGCTTAATGGGTGATATTGCCCCTCGCTTCCTCACAGGTGGCCCCAATTCCTTTGGAGCCTTTACAGTTAGCGCTCAAAGTGTCCTCACCCTTTTAGTAGCAGGCGGCGCACTGACAAAAGCTGGACAAGAAGCCCTCAAAAGCTTTCTCAAAGAAGCGATCGACTCAGTTCAGGGATTAGAAGATATGGAAGATTGGACACTAGCTCAGTATAGTTTAGGGCAAATATATGCAGCTATTAACTACCCTAAGCAAGCGTTGGAATATTATAGCCAAGCAAGAGTAGGCTATATTTTCCTTGGAGATTTAGGACATGCAGATGCTCTCCAACGCCGGATAGAAAGACTCAAAAAAGCCGCAGTTAATTCAGCAAATATAAAAAATTAGGTTGGTTTTCAATTGTACAGACTTGGTAAGTTTGACTAAATGCCAAGATTAACACCAGAACAGTTGAACGAGATTGCCAAGATATTGAATTGTTCAACTGGTGAGCTTTGAGAATTTGAATCAGATGATAGTGATGGCAAGGAATTTTCTATTGTAGATATACAGTAAGCGCGATCGCGCTTTATCTTCTCAGCAAAAGCTCAATTGCCTAACACAGGTGAGTACTTATACTTATGTGACAGTTTCCAACTTTATTATTTGCAGCGAAGGCCAGATAGAAGACAAATTGGATTAGAGTTTCCAACTTTATTTTTTCAAACCTGTTCGATATCAAACGGAAAATCAAGGCTTTTAGCCACTCTGAGTATCCAACTATATTCTCGTTGTACAGGTTTGTACGCAAACAATAAAGTTCTTTATTGATTCGTAAAGTCCTTTACTAACTGTTATAAAATAAAAATACTTATGACACCATTAGTAAGAGTGTAGGCGTAGGCATCGCTTGCAATCAGTTTTTTTCTTTTAGAGGATTATCCAAATACATGACACTTTTGCAGGCTGTGTCTACGCTCGAATTGCTAGAATGAATAATTATTTCTATGGGATTACTATTTGATTTTTGAACAAAATTAGGTATTGTAGCGTGTGTTAGAACGGAGTTCGTAACGCACTATGATCACGAGTTTGATGCCGTACTCTTTGCGCTCACATCCTACGTATATTTTCTTTAAATCAAACTGGATTCCTATATGAACTACTACGTAATCTACGACGGAAATTGTAATCTCTGCGTTACCCTAGTGCGATCGCTAGAAACCTTAGATAAGGGAAACTTATTTCGCTACGCTCCCATGCAAGATGAGCAGACACTCTTACGGTGGGGAATTACAGCCCAAGACTGCGAACAGGGGATGATTTTAATTGATGCTAATGAACCCCAAAGACGTTGGCAAGGTAGTAACGCTGCTGAAGAAATTGGGCGGTTATTGCCAGCAGGAAGTATATTTGTAGACGCTTATCGAGCCTTACCGGGAATGAAATGGGCAGGCGATCGCTTTTACGAACAAATCCGCGATAACCGCTACACCATATTTGGTAAGCGTTCTAATACTTATGAGTCGGCATACTGTGTTGATGGTAGCTGCAAGCCAATTTAAACCCCGGCAAGCAGAAGACGCGATAAATCGCCGTCTCTACAAAAGGCTGATTATTGTAGAGACGGCGATTTATCGCGTCTTTTTGATGATTTATCGCGTCTTTTTGATGATTTATCGCGTCTTTTTGATGATTTATCGCGCCTTTGTGATGATTTATCGCGTCTTCGTAACTAAATTTATCATTAGATAGAATTTGTTTTAATAAAAATCCGCCTCCAGGTGCTAGCAAAAAGTCTGGTAGAGGAACCATTATGCTATCTGGCGTGTTTGTAAACATTGTGCAATCAATGACATTGCGATCGCACCACAATTCGGCACAACAAACATAGAATCTGGCGGGAGGGATACTGCGTGAGAATTGGTGCTAACTACTTGGGTAATGGAGAATGTGAATTTACAGTTTGGTCGCCGCTATTAGATAGCATCACTGTAAAAACTTTGACACCGCACGAGCAGGTTATTCCCCTCAAGCCTCAGTCTGAGGGATACTGGCACGCGAAAGTCAACGATGTATATCCAGGCACGCTTTATCGGTATGTCTTGAATGGCCAAGATGCTTTTGCCGATCCCGCGTCGCAGTATCAGCCGGAAGGAGTGCATGGCCCGTCTCAAATTGTCGATCAACATTTTGAGTGGACAGATGAAGGGTGGACTGGTATTCCTGTAGAGTCGATGATTTTCTACGAACTCCATGTTGGGACATTCACACCTGAAGGAACTTTCACCGCAATTATTCCTCGTCTACCGGAACTCAGGGAACTGGGAATTAATGCGATTGAAATCATGCCCATTTCCCAGTTTCCGGGAGACACCCATATTGAAGCGTCTCTGGCATATCGCAACTGGGGCTATGATGGCGTTTACCCTTATGCAGTGCAAAATTCCTACGGTAGCCCAGCCGAACTAAAGGAACTGGTGAATGCTTGCCACCAACACAATATCGCTGTGGTGTTGGATGTGGTGTATAACCACTTTGGGCCAGAAGGCAATTATATGAGTCAGTTCGCGCCTTACTTTACTAAAACCTATAAAACGCCGTGGGGTGAAGCACTGAATTTTGACGATGCCCATAGCCAGGGTGTACGAAATTATTTTATTGAAAATGCGCTTTACTGGTTGCGCGAGTTCCACATTGATGCATTGCGGCTTGATGCTATTCAAGCAATTTACGACTTGGGAGCAAAGCATTTTTTATGGGAACTGGCGGAAGCAGTTCATCATTTTTCAGAACAAGGGCAAAAATGGAAACGCCATTTAATTGCTGAAAGTGACTTGAATAATCCGCAAATCATCCGTCCGCGAGAATTGGGTGGATATGGTCTTGATGCCCAATGGAGTGATGATTTTCACCATTCATTGCACGCACTGTTGACAGGCGATCGCCAAGGATATTATCAAGATTTTGGACAATGTGCTGATTTAGCAAAAGCTTACAGTGATACTTTTGTCTACGATTGGAAGTACTCACCCGATCGCAAGCGATTTCATGGTATTTCTTGCCGCGATCGCAATTTCTCGCAGTTTACAGTCTGTATTCAAAATCACGATCAAATCGGCAATCAAATGAAAGGAGAACGCCTCACTCAGAGGATCTCTTTTGAAGGATTGAAGTTAGCTGCTGGCGCTGTGCTGCTTTCACCCAATTTACCCCTGTTGTTCATGGGAGAAGAATATGGTGAAACTGCACCCTTCATTTATTTTGTCAGTCACTCCGATCCTGATTTAATTCAAGCAGTTCGAGCCGGACGCAAACAAGAATTTGAAGCATTTCACTACGCAGACGATCCCCCAGATCCCGAATCATCAGAAACTTTCCTAAAGTCTAAACTAAATTGGGAATTACGTAATAACGGTAATCACAAAGTTCTCTGGAATTGGTATCGTCAGTTAATTAATTTACGCAAGACGCATCCAGCCCTTTTAAATCAAGACCGCAATTTCATCGAAGCGACTAGCGATGAAGACAAAAAGTTAGTTATTGTGCGTCGTTGGTGCGAATCAAGTGAACTAATATTTGTGATGAATTTCAATTCGTCTACAGTGACAGCGACTCTGCCAATTCAGCACAATGCTAATAAATTGTTAGACTCTGCTGATACCTCATGGTCTGGCCCAGGTTCAGAAGCAGATGAACATCTGTCTGCGGGAAAAGAAGTGAAATTGCAACCTACTAGTTTAGTACTCTATGAAAAAGGATAAGGGGGAGAGTTGGGAAAGAGGCAAGGGAGCAGGAAGCAGGGAGCAGGGGGGACACTTTTCCCCTACCTCTTTGTTAAAACTTCAAGTTTCAGCCTCATAACTTTAAGTTCCAAGCAAAAAGGCTCAACGTTCGAGTAAAAAGGCTTAACGTTCAAGCAAAAAGGCTCAACGTTCGAGTAAAAAGGCTCAACGTTCAAGCAAAAAGGCTCAACGTTCGAGTAAAAAGGCTCAACGTTCAAGTAAAAAGGTTCAACGTCCGAGTAACCACCTCCAGCCTTCGAGTAAAAAGGCTCAAATTTCCCTAAGTAATATCATGTCCGCCAAATTACCCCTAAAAAAGAACCCCACCCCCAACCCCTCCCCGCCTGCGGGGAGGGGAGACAAAGCACAGCTTTGGCGGGGTGGGGTTCTTCGGGTTCAAGCCGACATAATATAAACCCCTCATCTCTTTTACTACTTATTCCCCCATCTCTCATCACAACAAACTCATGCGAATTCCTACCGCAACTTATCGAATTCAGTTTACCCCCCAGTTTGGTTTTGACAACGCTAAAGCGATCGCAGCTTATCTAGCAGATTTAGGTGTTTCCGATTTGTATGCATCCCCCATTTTCAAAGCCCGCTCTGGGAGTACCCACGGCTACGATATAGTAGATGCCACTCAACTTAACCCAGAACTGGGAACTAATGAATCCTTTGATGCATTAGTTGGCGAAGTTCAATCCCTTGGTATGGGCTGGTTACAAGATATAGTGCCAAACCACATGGCCTATAGCAGCGAAAACGATTACTTGATGGACGTATTGGAACACGGCCCAGATTCCAGCTATACTGACTACTTCGACCTTTCTTGGAATGCTCCCTTTGGCGATCGCCAACAGCGAATTCTTGCTCCTTTGCTGGGAGATTTCTATGGTGCATCCTTAGAAAACGGACACATCCAATTACAGTACGAACAAAACGGTCTAACCGTAAACTATTACAGCTTAAAACTGCCGCTAAGATTAGAATCTTACACAAAATTTATCACCCATAATCTGGGGAAACTCACCCGCACACTCGGACGCAATCACCCAGATTTTATTAAGCTATTGGGTATCTTGTATATTCTCAAAAGTGTGCCCTCAGAAGTTGCGGGAAAACAGCGACAAGACCAAATCGCATTTATTAAAGGATTGCTTTGGGAACTCTACACCACAAACGATGCCATCCGCGAGTTCGTTGACGAAAATATCCAAACCTTCAACGGAGAACCAGGTAATTCCGATAGTTTTAACTTGCTAGATGAATTACTAAATGACCAATTTTACCGTCTCGCTTTCTGGAAAGTTGGGGCGGAAGAAATGAACTATCGCCGTTTCTTTACCGTTAACGAACTAATTTCCGTTAAAGTTGAAGAAGTACGAGTTTTTAATAATACCCACAGCTTCATTCAAAAGCTAGTTGAAGAGGGCAAATTTACAGGCTTACGCATTGACCATATTGATGGACTCTATAACCCAATCCAGTATTTACAAAGACTGCGAGAAAAGACGGGAGATGTTTATATTACAGTCGAGAAGATTTTAGAAATCACCGAAGACCTGCCGGAAAACTGGGAAATTGAAGGGACATCTGGTTATGACTTTCTTAACTATGTAAATGGTGTATTTTGTCAAACTGAAAATGAATCATCTTTCGATAAAATTTACCAGAACTTTATTGGTTCTAGAGTAGATTATTCATCGGTAGTGAAGGATAAAAAACACTTGATTCTAGAAAAGAATTTAGCCGGTGATATTGACAATTTGGCTCTTTTGTTAAAGAATATTTCTAGCAAATATCGCTATGGCAATGATTTTACCCTCAATGGCTTGAAAAGAGCGATCGCTGAAGTTTTAACTCTGTTTCCGATTTATCGTACTTACATTACACCAGATGGAATTGAGGAGAGCGATCGCGCTACCATTCAAGAAGTAATTAACCAAGCCAAAGAACAAACGCCCCTGTTGCAGCACGAACTGACCTTTATTGAAAAGTTAATGGTGCTAGATTTTGATAATTCTCTGACTCAAACAGAACGCGAACAGTGGATATATTTTGTCTTGCGAATGCAGCAATATAGCGGCCCGCTAATGGCGAAAGGTGTAGAAGACACCACATTATATGTTTACAATCGCTTGCTGTCGCTGAATGAAGTCGGGGGAAATCCTGGTCATTTTGGTATAGAGTTAGCCAAATTTCATGCCTTTAACAAACAGCACCAAGCAACTTGGCCTCATACAATGAACACCACAGCTACCCACGACACCAAACGCGGCGAAGATGTGCGGGCTAGGTTGAATGTGTTGTCAGAAATCCCCGAAGATTGGGATCAGCAGGTAAATACCTGGAGTGCCATTAATCGAGGAAGTCGCAGTCATCGCCACGGGTTTGCTATGCCCGATCGCAACGATGAGTATTTTATCTATCAAACTCTTGTAGGGGCGTTTCCCTTTGTGGAACAGGAACATGCATCCTTCGTGGAACGGGTAAAAGATTATATAATAAAAGCAATCCGAGAAGCGAAAGTGCATACAGCCTGGTTGCGCCCTGATAGCCAGTATGAAGAAGCCTGTACTTCGTTTATTGAGAAGATACTCGATCCTTCCATCTCTGGGGAATTTCTAAAAGCCTTCCGTCCCTTTCAGCAGCGAATTGCAGAGTATGGTATTTTCAATTCCCTTTCTCAAACTCTCCTGAAGATTACCGTACCGGGCGTACCCGACTTGTACCAAGGAACAGAACTTTGGGAACTAAGTCTAGTCGATCCAGATAATCGCCGTCCCGTGGATTTTGAACAGCGACGTACTTACTTAAGCGCCATCCGCGAACACGTGAAAACTGACATTCTGGGTTTGATTCAGGAGTTATTGAACGACAAAACAGACGGTAGAATCAAACTGTTTTTAACGGCTCAATTACTCCAAGCTAGAACCAACTTTGTCTCATTATTCCAGGATGGCGACTATCTGCCCTTAGAAGTTCAGGGAACTTATGCCAATCACATTATCGCCTTTGCGCGGCGAGAAGGGAATCAAACAGCAATCGCGATCGCGCCTCGCTTTTTAACCAGCCTCATCCAACCCGGAGACAACCCCTTGGGTGAGTCAGTTTGGCAAGATACGCACCTACAACTCCCCCCTGGAACTCCCCTCACCTGGACAAACGTCCTTACTCAGCAACCCATCCAAGCTACAGAAACCCTATCGATCGGTTCAGCCCTTACCCATTTCCCAGTTGCCCTCTTAATTAGCACTGCCCAGTAAAAACAAAAATCTTGTCCCACGCAGAGAGAACCCTGTAAAACCTCAGCGTTCCTCTGCGCTTCCCTTTGCGTTCCTTTGCGTTAAAAAAATTCTAAATATGACAACTCCCCCACAACTTACCACCACGCAGATTGATAGCGTGCGCCTCCACATCAAAAAAACCTGGAAAACCTTAACGCGATCGCACGAACACTTATTACAATCTGCCAAGGATACCAAACTAGACCACAAAACCGATACTCCTTGGATCGTCTACATTTCTCCCTTAGAAGATTGTCCCAACATTCAGACAGTGTTAGAGCGATCGCTATCTTCCAAAGATATGCAACAGCTAGAAATTCGCACTTTGCCGTCAGAAGTCGAAGCGATTAAACAGCATGGCTTACTATACTTACCAGGCCCTTATATCGTACCAGGTGGTCGATTTAATGAAATGTATGGCTGGGACAGCTACTTTATATTACTGGGACTGTTGCACGATCAAGAATGGGATTTAGCGCAAAATCAGGTAGATCAATTATTGTACCAGGTGAAGCATTACGGCACTATCCTCAATGCCAACCGGACTTATATGCTGTCGCGATCGCAACCCCCCGTCCTCAGCATGATGGTTTTAGCATTATTCCAGCATACCCAGGATGAAGAGTGGTTGAGGTCAACCGTCCCCCTTTTAGAACAATTTTACTATTACTGGGTAGTACCGCCCCATTTGAATCCCGGAACCGGCTTATCCAGATTTTATGCCTTTGGGGAAGGCCCCGCGCCAGAAGTTGTGTTTTCCGAGCGCGATGAGGAGGGAAAAAGCCATTACGATCGCGTCAAGGAATATTACCAAACTTTTGAGGTTGAAGATTACGATGTCGATCTTTACTACGATCGGGAAAATGACAAACTGACCCACCTATTTTACAAGGCCGATCGCACCATGCGCGAGTCCGGTTTTGATATCACCAACCGATTTGGCCCCTTCTGTGCTGATATCCTCCACTATGCTCCTGTGTGCCTCAACAGTTTGCTATATCAGGTAGAACAAGACTTGGCGCAAATTAACAGTATTTTGGGCAACGAACAACTAGAAAAACAATGGCGCGATCGCGCTGAATATCGGCGCGATCGGATCGATCAATTTCTCTGGAATGAAGAACGAGGACTCTATTGCGACTATCACTTCCAGAGTGGAAAACGCCGTTGCTACGAATTTGCCACCACATTCTATCCCCTGTGGCTAGGAATTTCTTCTCAAGCCCAAGCCCAGCGCGTCGCGGAAAATCTCTCTTTGTTTGAAGCCCCAGGCGGAATTCTTACCAGTACTCATATCACCGGAAACCAGTGGGATGCACCTTTTGGTTGGGCACCATTGACATTAATTGCTGTGCAAGGACTTCACCGTTATGGGTTTCATACAGAAGGCGATCGCATTGCCAACAAATTTTTAGCGATGGTAGTTAAAGAATTTGAGCGTCACAACACCCTCGTTGAAAAATATGATGTTGAACGCTGTTCTGCCAACGTTTCTGACGACATCTCCTTTGGATATAGTTCTAACGAAGTTGGCTTCGGCTGGACAAACGGAGTTATTCTAGAACTCCTAGCAGCCCGTGGGAAAAAAGTTTAAAGAAAAAGGCGTGAGAAATAATCTCACGCCCCGTTTTACTCACTTTTCAGAAACTAATAAAAGAGAAAACAAAACTGATAATTAAGCATTGAATTGTTTTTGTTTCCACTTTTTATCATTATTGGCTTTAGACAAACTAGCAAGTCCAAAAACTAAACCTATGCCAAACAAAGTAGATGGTTCAGGAACTGATTTGCTGGGAGGGGTAGTTGGAACACTATTAACATAGCTGTCACTATAACCCCCTGGAAGACTGCCTACATGGATACCTACCTTCAACGTACCAGCATTGATGGCTGAAAGAACAGTATTGTAGTTACCAGTAAATGTAATACCTAAAGATTCTCCAGATTGAACTGCGTTGTTATTACCACCTTTTGTATCTGCACCAAAGGTTGTACCATCCCATCCAGAAATATTGTTACTTTGCGATAAATTTTGAGCGTTATTTTGAAACAGAACTGTACCAGAATTGCCTACATTTACCGCTATGTTAGACAAAATACCAGATGCAGCACTGTCAACGCTAAAAGCAACCTGTTTCAAAGCTTGAGTTGAAGATGCATTATTTAAAAATTTGAATAAAACTGTACCACTTCCATTGTCAGTTACATCAAATGAGAAATTGGGAGCAAAAGCATCACCAACAGTATCTCCACCTGTAATATTGTTAAAACCAAAAGTGGTAGCCGAAGCTGGTGCAGAGGTTGCAACAACAGTAGCTCCAATCCCAGTTAAAAGCAGAGAAATAATGGTAGTAGCTTTCATGTCAAATAAATAACCTTGTATCAGTGCGAAGATTAAACTAATTCTTTTTTTTATAAAAAGGTAGATTTATTGACTAGTCTTTATCAAAATTTTATTGATTCCTCTTGCTATATAAAGTAGTCATAATGAGTAAAAAATAGCGATATAATTCCCAGAAAATATACTGATAAATTAGAATCTCATTTCATCATTTCTTTAAAAATAGAGTAATGCAGCAATCGTTGCCGGAAGACTTTCTTCATCATTTTCCCTGCAATTCAATAATTCCAAGAGACGTTATAATTGTAATTTTTTGGAATTTTCCTAAGTAATACTAATTATGTATAGAGATGCACGTTATAAAACCCCCTGTAGTTTGCCATTAATCAGGAGTAACTACAGGGGGTTTTATATATTATTGCAACTTCACAAAGAAACGTTATAAGGATTAATTCCTCTAAAAAGGAATCAGCAAAGATACGCAATCTCCTAATCAATGTGTGTGTAATACGGAGGTAAAAAAGTTGATACAGCTTGAGATTTGCTAATTTCGTTTTAAACCCTCAATCTCAACTATTGCAGGTTACTAACCTGTGTTCTGCATCTCTCGGTAATTGCTTTTAGCTGTATTCTAAATACTAAATGACTCGTCTCAACACCTACCAAGTGTCGGCTGTACGTTTATCATAAGGCTCACCTGTAAAAGGTTGTACGCCAATAACAGGATAAGCATCATCTGTAGGGCCAAAAATCCGCATCGCAGCTTCAGAGATATACTGAGTTATGTTCGCAATGATTTGGGAAATAGCCATAATATTTGACTCCTCTTTCGAGTCGCTTTAATTGTGCTACTTATACTTTAATCCTAATATTCTTAATCGCTTCCATTCTCAATATATTGAGAATATTTGCAATCTTTATTCAGATAACTTCGCAATACTTTAGCTTGTGAAAAAGCCAAACGTTTCTCTTTTATTCTAATTGAAACTTATCTATTTCTCCAAATGCACTCTGAGAAAGAGGTTAGCAAACTTGCCTTGGAAGGATATTATCTTTCATTAGCTAGCCGTCAAATAAAGATTATTGCTAGCTTTTACTATTAAAAAATATTAAGTATTTTATAAAGCTAGTATAAATTTACCTAAAAACCTTCTGTTACACAACAATCGCTGAAATATCCTTAATGGTAGTTGACATTATTTATGGTAAATATTACCATAAATGAAAGAAGCAGCTTGTAAGGAATCTCTTGCATGACAACTTTGCCAGATTTGGACTATGTATATAAACAGCAAAGCCATCAGAACCAGGAATTAAACTTTTCTGCGGAAGACTACAGTCTACTGACCGATCTTTACCAATTGACGATGGCAGCTTGTTACACAGGCGAAGGTATAGAACAACGACGGGCTAGCTTTGAGTTGTCTGTCAGACGATTACCAGAGGGTTTTGGTTATTTAATTGCAATGGGGCTAACGCAGGCATTGGAATATTTAGCCAAAATCCGCTTTAGTTCGGCGCAAATTGCGGCATTACAGGCAACAGGAATTTTTGCTCACGCAGGCGATCGCTTTTGGTCACTTTTAGCTGAGGGTAAATTTACGGGTGATGTTTGGGCAGTACCAGAAGGGACGGCTGTATTTGCCAATCAACCACTGTTGCGGGTGGAAGCACCACTTTGGCAAGCGCAACTAGTAGAAACTTACCTCTTAAATACGATTAATTACCAGACTTTAATTGCCACAAAAGCAGCCCGGTTGCGGGATGTAGCGGGGGAATCAGCTACACTTTTAGAATTTGGTACAAGACGAGCATTTAGTCCCCAAGGGTCTTTGTGGGCGGCACGAGCGGCGTTGGCGGGTGGTTTAGATTCCACTTCCAATGTGTTAGCAGCGCTACAACTGGGAGAAAAGCCTAGTGGTACGATGGCACACGCCCTGGTGATGGCGCTGTCAGCAATAGAAGGCACTGAAGAACAAGCTTTTAGTGCATTTCATCGATATTTTCCGGGTGCGCCATTGCTGATTGATACCTACGATACCATTGCTGCTGCCGGGCGCTTGGCCCAAAAAGTAAATTCCGGGGAAATGCAATTGACAGGAGTGAGATTGGACTCAGGAGATTTAGTTACCTTATCAAAACAGGTGCGATCGCTACTTCCTGATGTACCAATTTTTGCCAGTGGCGATTTGGATGAGTGGGAAATTGCCAGACTAAAAGCTGCTGGGGCGCAAATTGATGGTTACGGGCTGGGAACGCGATTAGTTACAGGTTCGCCTGTAAATGGAGTCTATAAACTTGTAGACATTGATGGTATCCCAGTGATGAAGCAGTCGAGTGGTAAAGTTACTTATCCAGGGCGTAAGCAAATTTTTCGTTCGTTTACGGGAGGGAAGGTAAAAACAGACAGGTTGGGACTCTTGGGTGAAATTCCTCAAGAAGAAGAACCTTTGTTGCAGCTGGTAGTGCAGGAAGGTGAACGGGTGCAGCCGTTGGAGTCGTTGGCAACAATTCGTCAGCGTACCGCCGCCTCAGTTGCTAGTTTGCCACAGGAAACACGACGTTTGGATCATCCGGTGGCTGTAGAAGTGGAACTTTCTGAGGGGTTACGGGTGTTGACTGAGGAGACTAAAAAACGAACCGCAAAGGACGCAAAGGACGCAAAGTAAGATGATGAGAGTTGCTTTGTTTGGTACTAGCGCCGATCCACCAACTGCGGGACATCAAAAAATTCTGAGTTGGTTGTCTGAGCGTTATGATTGGGTAGCGGTTTGGGCAGCAGATAATCCATTTAAGTCCCATCAAACACCCTTAGAACATCGGGCGGCAATGTTGCGACTGTTGATTACGGATATAGACACGCCACGGCACAATATTGCTTTGGAACAAGAGTTAAGTAGCTTCCGAACACTGGAAACAGTTGAAAAAGCGAAGATTATTTGGGGTGAAGACGCTGAATTAACGTTGATTATTGGTTCAGATTTACTGAGTCAGCTACCACGTTGGTATCGCATTGAAGATTTGTTACAGAAAGTGCAGCTACTTATTGTACCGCGACCCGGATATGCAATAGATGAGTCTAGTTCAGAGGTAGTGCAAAAGCTAGGAGGGAAAATTGCGATCGCTAGTCTGACCGGTCTAGATGTTTCCTCAACAGCATACCGCGAACGTGGAGATTCTCAAGCCCTCACAGCCCCTGTAGTTGCCTATATTAATCGAGAGCATTTGTACGAATGCCAGGACGTTCACAAAAAAAGATATCAACTCCGTTAAACCAACAACCTTTGGCCGATTTCAAGGTTGGTGTGGATAATGTAATTTTTTCTGTAGATACTGTACAAAATCGGCTGTTAGTTCTACTAGTAATGCGACAGCAGGAACCATTTTTAAATCATTGGAGTCTTCCCGGTACTTTGGTACGTCCCGGAGAGTCTTTAGAAGATGCCGCCTATCGCATTATGGCGGAAAAAATTAAGGTCAACAATCTCTATTTAGAACAACTCTATACATTTGGCGGGCCAAATCGCGATCCACGGGAAGCAACTGATAGTTATGGTGTGCGTTATCTATCAGTTAGTTACTTTGCCCTAGTGCGATTTGAGGAAGCCGAATTAATTGCCGATCGCATGACTGGCATAGCTTGGTATCCAGTAAAACAAGTGCCACAATTAGCTTTTGACCATAACGAAATTCTGGCTTATGGACACAGGCGGTTGCGAAATAAATTAGAGTATAGTCCGGTGGCTTTTGAAGTCTTACCAGAAATGTTTACCTTGAATGATTTATATCAGTTATACGCCACAGTTTTAGGTGATAATTTTTCCGATTATTCTAATTTTCGGGCGCGTCTACTCAAGTTAGGTTTTTTATGCGATACCGGAATTAAGGTATCACGAGGTGCTGGTCGTCCGGCTAGTTTATATAAGTTTGATGCGGAAGCATTTGCTCCCCTAAAAGATAAACCTTTAGTGTTTATTTAACGATGCGCTACCTGGACAAGGGGACAAGGGGACAAATGACCAATGACCAATGACCAATGACCAATGACTAATGACAAATAATATGAAAATTGCGATCGCTCAAATTAATCCGACAATTGGTGATTTGCTTTTAAATGCCCAAAAAATACTGGAAGCGGCACAACGTGCAGCATCTAGTGGGGCGCGTTTGTTGCTAACACCAGAACTTTCTTTGTGTGGCTATCCACCAAGAGATTTATTACTAAATCCTAGTTTTGTGGAAGCGATGGGCATCACTTTACAAAACTTAGCTCAAGATTTACCACCAAATTTAGCTGTGTTGGTAGGAACTGTTGAACAGAATCTTGAAGCCTTTATTAGTGGCGGTAAAACCTTATTTAATAGCATGGCTTTGTTAGAGAATGGCACAGTCAAGCAAGTTTTTCACAAGCGACTTTTGCCTACTTATGATGTATTTGATGAACGTCGCTATTTTGAATCAGGGTTGCAAGCTAATTATTTCACTCTAGATAATATCAATATTGGCGTAACTATTTGCGAAGATTTATGGAACGATGAGGAATTCTGGGGCAAACGGAGTTATCCAGTAAATCCAATTGCTGATTTAGCAATTCTGGGTGTAGATTTCATTGTAAATTTATCTGCTTCCCCCTACACAGTCGGCAAGCAGCAGTTTCGAGAAACAATGCTCAGACATAGTGCAGTCCGTTTTCAACAACCGATGATTTATGCTAACCAGGTTGGCGGAAATGACGATCTAATTTTTGATGGGCGTAGTTTTGCCTTGAATAGTCAAGGTGAAATTATGTGTCGTGCTTGTGGCTTTGACACCGATTTAGTAGTGGTTGAATTTGACGAGGCGCAGCGAGATTTTAAATTAGGTTCTGTAGCACCTGTCTATGAATCAGAAGATGAAGAAATTTGGCAAGCTTTGGTTTTGGGAGTGCGAGATTATGCTCGGAAGTGTCGCTTTTCTAAAGTAGTTTTGGGTTTAAGTGGCGGGATTGACTCTGCAATCGTAGCTGCGATCGCAACTGCTGCACTTGGTAAAGAAAATGTCCTTGGTGTTCTCATGCCTTCCCCTTATAGTTCAGAGCATTCCATCAGTGATGCTGTGGCATTAGCCGAAAATTTGGGGATTAAGACTAATCTTTTACCAATTGGGGAGTTAATGCAAGGCTTCGATCAAACTTTAGGTAATTTGTTTGCGGGTACTGAGTTTGGACTGGCTGAGGAGAATATACAGTCTCGGATTCGCGGTAATTTATTAATGGCGATCGCTAATAAATTTGGTTATCTGCTTTTATCTACAGGTAACAAGTCAGAAATGGCTGTGGGTTACTGTACCCTCTACGGCGATATGAATGGCGGGTTAGCGGTGATTGCAGATGTTCCTAAAACCCGTGTTTATTCACTTTGCCATTGGTTAAATCGCAATCATGAAATCATCCCGCAAAACGTCTTAACAAAAGCACCCAGCGCCGAACTCAAACCAGGTCAAGTTGATCAAGACTCTCTACCACCCTACGAAATTTTGGACGATATCTTACAACGCCTAGTTCACAATCACCAATCAGCAGCGCAAATTGTTGCAGCCGGTCACGATTCGGTAATTGTAGACAGAGTAATCCAAATGGTGGCACGGGCTGAATTTAAACGGCGACAAGCACCTCCCGGTTTGAAAATAACCGATCGCGCCTTCGGAACTGGTTGGCGAATGCCAATTGCTAGTAACTGGGGTGGTGTCAAAAAGGCTTACCAGACTAAAACTACAGCTACACCTAACCTTAGTTTGTTGTGACAGACAAAATGTTCATCCGCGTTGTCCAGGCGCGGATAAGCATTACCATTGAAACTAAAGTCTCAAAGAAAATTATGTTAGATGAAGCAAATTTTGAACAACGTTTAACGACTCTTGAACAAACAGTTGCAGATATCAAACATCGAGTCATTGATGCGCCTACCTCTAGTAATTGGCTGGAAAAGGTTATTGGCTCAATCTCTGATGAATCAGCATTTTTGGAAGCTTTAGAGTATGGTCGGTCATTACGCCACGCTGACATATTTACAGAAGAGGCTGGCGAGCAACTGTGAGATATCTACTGGACACTGACCATATCAGTTTTCTTCAAAGACGTTCAGGAACAGAGTTTCTAACATTAGCTGCTCATATTGCCCAGTATCAGGCTACAGATTTTGCTTTTTCTATCGTTAGTTTCCATGAGCAAGTAATTGGCGCTCATACCTTTATTACTCGTTCTCAAACACCTGATGATGTAGTTCGGGGATATACTCTGCTAATGGAAATCATTCGGGGGTTTTCGGCAGCACCAATTTTACCATTCGATGCTGGAGCAGTAGCCATATTTGAAGGGTTACGAGCGCAAAGAGTTCGCATCGCCACGATGGATTTAAGAATAGCTTCGATTGCACTTTCACGGAGCTTAGTATTATTAACTCGCAACACTAGCGACTTTAGCAAAGTTCCAAACTTAATAACACAGGATTAGACTGTGTAAGCTCCAAAGTGAATTAAAGAGCCAAAGATTTACTTTCAACCTTCATCATTCCACCTCTGAACTCGAAGATTGCACCTTTTAACACCAATTGTCGAGTTAAAAGAGCGATCGCTTGACCTTTTATCCTCGAAGTTGCACCTTTTATCCTCAAAGTTGCACCTTTTATCCTCGAAGTTGCCTCTTTTATCCTCATCATTCTACTTTTGAACTCAAAGCTTGCACCTTTGAACACCAATTGTCGAGCAAAAAGAGCGATCGCTCCACCTGTTAACCTCACCCATAATCCATATTTACTCATCTAAACGCTGTGCGATCGCATTCAGCAATTCCTCAAACTCTGATTTGCTGTGAATATCAGGAGTAAGCGTGTTCATATCTTTTAGTAGGTTGGTTAGTTCTGCGATCGTGTTGCGAATCTCAGTGTATTGGTCAATTTCTTCACGAAATCCCTGTAAATTAGCTGCGGAAACGCCTTTCATCCCTTCATCTAATTCTTTAATTTCGTCTTCCCAATGCTTGATATATTTAAGTCTGGCAATAGGTTTATAAATTTGGGCATCGGCTAACACAATAGGGAAAATTCGATCATAAAATTGACCATTTTTAGCAATTTGCACTAGCTCAAACATACAATTGGGAGATTTTAAATATTTGTCGCTAATAACTGCGATCGCACATTTACCGCGTCCAATCCGTTCCATGAAGGCTTTAATTAGTCCTTTATAACCCAAATTACGTTTGTCCCTAATAATTTTGATTCCTTTTGCTTGAAAAGTCTCATCCAATTGATTGACAAATTGCTCACTTTCGCCGCCCCAAGCATAAGAGATGAAAATTTCCTTCTCAAATTCCATTGTAAATTGACTATTCATGATAGGTTTTTCTTCTTGATTGCTATCTTGTAACCGATGCGTCAACGATTCATCTCGCTTTCGTTCCAGTTCCTTTTGCAACTGTGCAACCTGGGGGTTGAGTTCCTTATTTGCTGTAGCAGATTGGAACATGACATCATCAATTAACTTGCGGACATCTACGATTTCATAGCTGTTTTCGCACTCAATTTGATAACGACCAGCGTTTAAGCGCTTGTTGAGTTTGTCTAGATAATAGGAATAAGGTGTAGGCAGATTTTTGCAAGTCTCACAGTTACAAGGAACTAGGGTTTGATATTGCAAACGTTCGTAAGAGTTGTGGATTTTTTCGAGTTCATGGGTGACGACAGCCATCAATTCTTTTTTGCGGTTTCCGGCTATACGGATTTTAATTTCCCGTTGATCGTAATTTTCAATGACTTCTGCACGAGTTTGGTCTTTGTTTAGAACAACACCGCTTTTCCAAACGAGTTTTTGCTGTTCAATCCAAGGGTGCGTCTCCACAATAAAGCGGGTGAGCATACCTTTAGGCATGAATGTATAGGTGTAGCGCAGGATAAAGTTATTGCGATCGTCCCAGGTATAATCAACTTTTTCAATGGAGAGCAATTGAGGTGCAACATAGGTGTCACGATTACCGGGAATTTCGTAGCAAAGCTTGAACTGCATCATTAATTGAAGTAATTCATCTCGCATATCTGCATATTCGCCGCTTTTCCAAATATCTTCGAGGTCGTCCTTGGTAAAACAACCCAACTTTTTCTTAACATTGTCATTGTCCAAAACATTGTAGACGGCAGTGGTTCCCCATTCGGGTTTGAGGATGACGTAGTGTTTAAGTGCAGAATTGTCTTGAAAATGCAGGCAAACGCCGAGGTCATGGAGATAGTTGCTTAAGCGCAGCATATCTTTACGGTCAGTTAAATTATTGTCTCGGCAAAGGGTACGGTATTCTTCAAAGCTGATGTAATTTCGGGAATCGTTCTCTAGCGCTGCTCTGACCCTTACCCAGAGTTTTGGTAGAGGTGTACCAATATGTTCAAGATTGCTGATGTAAAGCTGAATTGCGTCTTTAATCTCTGCTAAACCGCGATTAGTATCTAAGTTGGTTGCCAGTATTTTTTCTAGGTTGCTAAATTCTCCTCGCATCTGGCGCTCATTGACTTGGCAATCACGGTCTTGTTTTTCGTTTTTGATAATAAAAACTGGGCTTTTGTCGCTCAAAAGTTCGACAACCTTTAGCCACCAGTAAAAATCAGTGTTTTCTTTGCGAGTGTCAGCAACTAAAGCATAGAGCGATCGCTTGCTGAGGAAAAACTGATGGGTTTGGTGGTAGATTTCCTGACCGCCAAAATCCCAGATGTTGACGCGAAAATCTTTGCCATTGGGCAGTGTAAAGTGCCACTGGGTCACTTCAATGCCTTCGGTTGATTCCTCATCTAGCTGGAGTTTATAGTTTTCATCTGCAATTTTCTTAGCTAAAGAGGTTTTACCGGCTCCTCCTTCGCCAATAATCAAGAATTTTGCTTCGTAGAAGGGTTCGGTTTCGCTTGGATCTTGCACCCGAAAATAGAAATCGAGAACTTCATTTACATTACCCGAAGCTAAAATCTCAGGTGGAATGGGGAGTGGATTTCTACGAAGTTGCAGCGATCGCAAGTTGGGGAGTTTTCCAATTTCCGGTGGTAGACTGCTCAGTTGATTCTCGCGGAGGTTGAGCGTTTCCAGGTTAGTGAGTTTTCCAATTTCCGGTAGCAGACTGCTCAGTTGATTCTCGCGGAGGTCAAGCGTTTGCAGGTTGGTGAGTTTTTCAATTTCTGGTGGCAGACTGCTCAGTTGATTACTGCTGAGGTTGAGCGTTTGCAGGTTGGTGAGTTCTTCAATTTCTGGTGGCAGACTGCTCAGTTGATTGTTGCTGAGGTTGAGTGTTTGCAGGTTGGTGAGTTTTTCAATTTCTGGTGGCAGACTGCTCAGTTGATTACTGCCAAGGTAGAGCGTTTGCAGGTTGATGAGTTTTCCAATTTCCGATGGCAGACCGCTCAGTTGATTACTGGTGAGGTCGAGCGTTTGCAGGTTGATGAGTTTTCCAATTTCCGGTGACAGACTGCTCAGTTGATTGTTGCTGAGGTTGAGCGTTTGCAGGTTGGTAAGTTGTCCAATTTCCGGTGGCAGACAGTTCAGTTTATTACTCCCAAGGTAGAGCATTTGCAGATTGGTAAGTTGTCCAATTTCTGGTGACAGACTGCTCAGTTGATTAATGCCGAGGTTTAGCGTTTGCAGGTTAATGAGTTTTTCAATTTCTGGTGGCAGACTGCTCAGTTGATTACTGCTGAGGTTGAGCGTTTGCAGGTTAATGAGTTTTTCAATTTCTGGTGGCAGACTGCTCAGTTGATTGTTGCTGAGGTTGAGCGTTTGCAGGTTGGTAAGTTTTTCAATTTCTGGTGGCAGACTGCTCAGTTGATTACTGCCAAGGTAAAACGCTTGGAGGTTAGCGAGTTTTTCAATTTCCGGTGGCAGACTGCTCAGTTGATTGTTACTGAGGTAGAGCGTTTGCAGGTTGGTGAGTTTTCCAATTTCCGGTGGCAGCGTTGTTAAGCCTTTGCCGGAAAGCTTTAATATTGTCACCTTCAATCTGGCAGCTTGTTCAATAATTTGCAGCAGTTGTTCGTTAGTCATTTCGGGTTTTACAGAGGCGATGCCTGACGACGAGTTGCTGCTTGGACGCGCAGCAGAGAAATTAAGCTAATTAATAATGTACCCTGTATCAAGGATTGCATTGAGCCAATAATCCTCCTATGCCCCTACGAAATCATTCACCATTCAACTTCTGAAATTGAAACTTACACCTTAGAACACAAATTATTCTCTCACCGCAAATTTTTCTCTCTCCATTTACCAAGAAGTTTCATTAGCTGCCAGAGAATATTTTTCACATCTTCCAGTACAACTTTATACTCATTATATTTATATATCTTCTAAAGATTATGGAAAAAATTTCATCTAAAATCACAATAAATAGTCTTTTATTCAGTTTCATTTCTATAAATTTTTGTGTGCTGAATCATAAATTAATAGTAAAAATTGTGACATCATATTCTAGTCAATAGTATAGTTTCAAACAACATCGATTTTTAGAATGATGTTTATACTTAGAAGTAAGTAAATGAAAGCAGGTGCATAATGAAACTACAAGATTTCTTAGGGAAAGATGAGAAATGGTCATTTGATGCGATCGCAGAAGATGCAGACTTGTCTCGTCAGATTCAAATATTGTTAATCGGCTTAGGTTTGCTGGAACCTCCCGCAGATGGGAAGTTTGGCCCTGTTTCTGCGATCGCTCTCAAAAAATTTCAAGAATTAACCAAGACTGAAGAGAGTGGCTTTTTAGGAGCAGTCACAGCCAAGGGATTGATTGAAACTAAAATAGATGATCTTCCTAAACCTCCCTTAAAACTAGGCAATGACATCGCTAGTAAGATTGTGAAATACATGCTATCCAAAGGCTATCAGGTATTTACCAATCCCAAAGAATACAACATTGTTTATGTAGAGGGTATAGATGCAGACTGGACTCTTAATAGTGATACACCCAATCAATTTAACGATCGCCGCATTGTCATTGAAGTAGTAAATGGTATTCCCAAAATTGTAGATCATTGGGAAGCGACTACAGAGCCAGGGAGATACTACACTTATAACCCGATGAATCCCAAAGGAGCAGCTAGGATTCAGTTTGGACAATACAAAGCTTGGGCTGTTGGTACTCACGGCACAGCAGAACCTCACGAAGCATTAGTGCAAGTTGGAGATATCACTGTTTGTAGAGATTTCAACCAAGATTTTAAACGGACTGGGGACAAGCTTGATACAGGTAATGATTTTTATGTGAATCAACACTACGGCTTTGATTTTCCCCGGAATGATATTCGCCTTGCTAGTGCGGGTTGTTTAGTCGGGCGTACCCGTGATGGACATAGAGAGTTTATGGCGATTGTTAAACAAGACCGCCGTTATGTCGCTAATCGCAAATATACTTTTTACACTACCGTAATTCCTGGCGATGATTTACTGAAAACGTTTCCAGGATAAGGTAATTGGTACTTTTTGACAATTCCCCACAGCTAAAAGTTGGGGAATTTTTTTATCTCAAAAATTTATTGATTAGTCAGATTTGTTTTGATGAAGCGACACAATTCAAATCCACTTGTTCCCGTTATTATTACATCAATAATAATTGCATACGCATTGTATTATAGGAATCCGGTTTGATTGGATAAAATATACGTAGGATGTGAGCGCGGAGAGTACGGCATCAAATCCTTGATAATAGTGCGTTACGAACTCCGTTCTAACACACTCTACAATACCTAATTTTGTTCAAAAATCAAATATTAGTCTTAATATAATGAATAATTATTTTAATTTAGCCAGACAATCGTCTCTCACTAAAATAGTAGTTGTTCAGATAATAATCAACCTTAACTATAAAAAATATGCTGATTACAAGGAGTTATTTATTATAATAGCAAATTAAATAATATGTTTAAAGATTGTTTTAAGTAAATCTCCTTGTGTAAAAGGCTTAGTTAAATAGCCAGAGGCTCTAACCATCTTAGCTTTAGCTCTATCTAGAAATCCTAATTTTTCTGACACCATAATCACAGGTGTATTTTTAAAATTTGAGTGTTTCCGTAGCAAAGAGCATAGTTCATATCCATCTAAATTAGGCATTGAAATATCCAACAAGATTATGTCGGGTCTGGTATTAACAATCTGCATTAAAGCTTTAAGAGAATCGGTAACTCCCACAACAGAAAACATTTGCTCATCTAAATAACTTTGAATAACATTCAATACTGTAGGACTGTCATCAATACAAAAGATTGTGTAGATTTTTTTGTCAGCAGGCGGTTGGATGATTTGCTGACCTCTATGTTCATTACTCTTAATAGAGTAAGCTGATGGATTATAGCTGTTTGTTCTAAACGAGTTTGGTGTACTTTTACTTTTAGGTTTTAACTCATTTATTTTGAACAATTCTGAGGGATGCGATTGAGAAGTTGGTGGTGTTCGACGATAAGCAGGTTCTCTACAAGAGGCTTCTCTAGCAGAAACGCTAACGCTTCGGGGTGTTTGACATTGTTCAACCAGTAAGCGGAGATTCAGATGGCAAAACTTTGGCATGTCATCCAGAAAACTTTCTGGAATAAATTCATAACTCCCTTCTTCTAAATTCAGAAATGACTCCAGAACTTCTAGCGCCAATTGCTCTATCAGCATCGCCGCTTCAGAAGGACTAATATATTTCTGATTGACTAACCAGCAAATAGCTAGATAATCTGGGTTCGGTATCGCTTGATTTTCAATCCCAGTTTCAAATATCGCCCGCAACTGTTGGTGAATTTCACGAGGGAGAGTAGAAATTTGCTGACTCAAGCTTTGCAAATTCCTATAAAGTGGCTCAAACATTTTCTCTGAGTAGCAGGCATAAATTAGTTTACCTTCGTCTACATATAATGACCAAGAACCTGAAGTGCTAAACACTTGCAAACAACCAGTAACTGATTTACCAGTGATTTTTTTCAATAAAGATAAAGGCTGGAGCTTTTGGAAAAATCTGTATCTACTAATCGGAAGTGTTTTCATTAGAATAGCTCTGGAATCAAATTAACATTTGCAGTCAAAATTAGTGAATTACCTTTTCGGAATTCACCGCGATGTTGGAAACACTATCAAATAAATATAGTGGTAACATTTGAGTTAGTACAGAGATTCCACACCCCCCAACTATTAATTAACCAATCTCTGTTAAGCTAGAAAGCACGAATCACAATTAAAGCAATCCATATCATTACTCCATAGGAAAATGGCCCGACTGGTTGCCAGGATATAGTATTTCAAAAATTAGATTGGTTTTCTGTATCTTTCGCTAATCTAGCCAATCTAACAGTAACTTAAATGCAACAAATACACTATTGGCTCTCGCCCATCAGTCACAAAAGCATCATTGTTTTCCGTATTTTGTAGCTTTAAATTGCCAATACTTTGGTTCTCTTACAAAAGTATTTTTGCCCCTAATGCTAAAGTCTGGAGTAACCAAAATCTACTGTGATATGGACGAAAATGGTTCTATATAAAGGCTTTTAGGGGTTAATCCCTCGATGACGAAGGATATTTTTGTAACCGTGAGGAGAGTCGCTGGGTACTTTTGTTAGAAGTTTATTCTTAAGGGAAACTTCATTAAAAGAATAAGTATTATTAAAAACTAAGCATTCAAAAAGAGCGATATCTTACTTAGCTTTATGAGTGTAAGCCAGTCGGCGGAATTAAAGCTAACTGGCGTTTGCGTCACGTCTACGACAAGAGAGGCTGTCATTAGGCATGAGCAAGAATTTTAAGCTTGTTTACGTTTCGTAACATAATTTGGTTTATTCCTACCGAATTACTTAGCGCAACTCTTAATGTTGGGATTGGGTAAAATTATCACCTGCACAACAAGGATAGTAAACCCCCCACTAAGGATGAGTTAGCTGATAATTGCCGCCATAATGGTGTGTGGTGAGATGCATAGGCGACGACTTCAGCAGAGGGGAATCTCTTCATAAGTAATGGAAACGAGTTTTAATGTTGTGTCGGGCTAAATAATCATCCTGGACAATTTGAAATGACAAATTCAAGAACTTATAGCGAAATTCTTGATTGTTAGTACATACCTGCGAAATAGCTGTTTTTAGCTAGATGGTAGATAACAAGTAACATACTCACTAAAATTTAGATTACTATAATTCTCAAAAAAAGTTAGCAACAATATCTAAACTTCATGATAAATCAGTAAAGTAAACATGAAAACTAAATTAATATTATATTTCAGTATTTATTTGCTCTAATATCCGGGAAGGCTAAAAATGTACAGTAAAAGATAATATGGGAATCATGTTTTATTTTTGAACAAAACTCAGTACAACTTTATTCTTTCCTGTTCCCTGTCTCCACAAGTGATTCAGTAATCAAAGACGCTCGATGACTCGCTACCGCTTCGCTATCGGATTCCTATATATAGCAAAAAGACGCAAAGAAGTTACTTTGCGTCTTTGGCGTGAGATTTAGAAGTGGACATTCTCACTGTTATGGTTCTCCGTCTACTTAAAATTGCTCGCGCCAGCACCAGCTTAAAAGTGTGCCACCAGCTACTAGCTTAACTACTTCCAGCACCCAATAACTACCATGCAGTAAATTCATTGTCGATGGAATAGCCGAAGCTGCTTCAAATAGGTTGAGTTGAACTCCAATCGCGCACATTTGTGGAGTCAAGAAATAGGTGTCAAGCACAGCTATAGTTAGCAGTAATCCAGATAAAATAATACTGCCAATCCGCCAGTGATATTGGGTTTTACCTAAAGCTAATGCTCCAGTTAATACTACAGCAGCAGATAGTAATTCCATCCGATTGAAATTCCAAAAAATCGTGTAGCCTGCTGTTGTAAAACCAGCTTGGCTCATCATGCCGGAAAGATAAAGGCTAGGCATAATTACCCAGTCTAAAACTAAACTAGCACTGAGCCAAAAGCCCAAAGTCAAAATGATACCGGTTTGCCAAATTGGTCGTTTGAATTCAATGTTAGAAATAGCAGTCATAAAATAATTGCGTGTGTTGTATTCTTAGTGTCTAACTTCACTAGCAATTTGACAAGTAATATCAATTAACCTTTACAAAGCAATTTCTATTAATTCATTCTTAACTCAATCACAAGATTTTTTAAAGTTCATTTAGAAATATTAAGATTGTTTAAAAAGGTATTTAAATGGATTTTTCTTGTTATAAATACTCAATTTTTGATATCGAAAGGAATTAAGCGATCGCTTTTATTCCCTTCTGTTGTAAGAAATTAAGTCTCAAGATAGTGTGTGCCTTACCACAGAAGAACTTAAGCTTGGTGTATAAGTTCAGAGAAATAGTAATGAATAAGGAAACAGTTCCTAGTCAAGCTGAAAAATCTAATCCAGAAGGCGACCCATCGGAACTAAGTCCAGAGGTACTTGACAAAATCAAACACCCGGCAAAAATGGACGATGTTATTCGGGAGCAATCACCAGAAGAACGTAAGAGTAATCTAGCCTTAGTACCAGAAATGATTGATGATTCCTCTGATGGATGATTGGGTTTGCTATAGAGTGGTCGAAAAACTCCGATTCCCAACTACCCTAAAAAGTTGGGAATCTTGTTCTCTATGGACTCCTGTTTAATTCAAAAAAACTCGATACACCTTGCTCTTTGTCTCGCCAAGCTCATTACTCGTGATCTGTATGACTTTTTGTACAGTACTTGCTTGGATGCGCTCGCAATACTCTTGTATTCCTTTAACCCTAACCCTATACATATAGATATATATAAAATATACCCAACCTAGTTATCTGCTATACCTCAAAAAAATATTTTTTTTACTATAATATGAACTTAATTCTGGAATTGGAATTTTCTGCTGTGTATTTACACGTAGTTAAAACTCAAATCCAGAACTCCAATAAAAATTAATCGAGAGCAATCAATGACACAGCCTAATTCCCAAGATAAAAATAGCTTTCTTTACCCTCGTAGTCGATATTATGGTAAATTTCAACCAGAAACTTTAGCATTTAATGCCAATCTTCAAGAATTTGCCCAAAAAATTACTTATATCTCTTGTCTAGAAACAGGGGGTAAAATATCTCCTGAAGAAGCTTACGAGCAAATGAAGGTGCTTTGGAAACAGTTGAAACATAGCAAAAAGGAACTGGCTATTGGCATAAATAAATGAAAACTAGTTTTTGGGTATAGGGTAAAGGCAATAACTACCAATGCCCTATCTCTATGCACAGTTAATTAACTTCTAGCAAAGTCCAGAAATAGCCATCTGGTGCAACGAAAGAGAAACTTGTCTCGCCAAATTCATTACTAACGATGTCTGTAACTTTTTGTGCAGTACTTGCTTTGATGCGATCGCAATATTCCTGTATTCCCTTAACGCGATAGGTATATAAAGACATACCCAAGCTACCTGGTTGGGCTGCCTCAAAGCGCGATTCTAAATTGATAGATTCTGGGAATCGGACAATATAAAGTCTACCACTACGTGCAGCCATCAGATCGGACTTAGAAGAACGGGGATCGTCAAAGGCCGTAACAATAAACTTTTCACCAGGGTTAAGGTCAAAAATATCTCGACCGGCTGGCGAAGACTCATAGCTAGTTTCGACATCATCACGCACACGCAACAAACCTAAAACTTCCTCATAAAACTTCAGGGTTTCTTTGCTGTCATCTTGAACGATGATCCCTATATGGGTAAACTGGCTAGTCTTGAGAGCAGCATTATCGTTAACTTGTCCATAATGTGGCAGTGTATAGCCAAATCTTTGAAACAAAACCTGTCGAGTTAAAGGTTGCAATAGCAGCATTTCTCGTACACCAACTGCTGGCTCAATAAAAGGACGGCTTTTTCTCTCTTTGTTATAAATTACTTCCCAATAAGGGTGAGAGTGCCTAATAGGAAAACCTGCGGCTTTTGCATCCTCTATATGATTTAAGATACTTAATACATCTGTTGTTAAGCTTGTTGCCCAGCGATTTCCTTTAATTTTCATTGATGCTATTCCCAAACCTTCATGGGTGGGGTTTTGCCAAACCATCAACCGAATCAAACCATGATCTGAATTTTGGTGGTAGAGGCGGATCGAGCGTAAAGGCGAATTTACTCCATACAATTGATAGGCTACATCTGCGGTTAATTCGCCTACTTGACCAATGCGATAGCCAAATTGCTCCCAATACTGAATTGCAGAAATTGGTTCTGGGATGCCGATACAGACTTCATAAATACCTTCAATCGCGGTTTGTTGTTCTTGAGTCATAATTAGTGCTGAGTTAGAGGAGACGCGATGAATCGTGTTAGAGGAGACGCGATGAATCGCGTCTGTACAAGAGTGAGCAGTAGAGACGCGATTCATCGCATCTATGTTTACAAAAGTATCTCTTAAAGAATTCGAAAAGCAGCAACTTTATTTTGTAGCTTATGATGTACCTACAAAAGTGAGATTTAGCGATCGCTATAAAATTTTTCAACAGGAGTTAAGCTATGACGCAGCGACTGACTCAAGAGCAATTATCACAAATAGTCACGGAAGTAGAAGGTCTGCAAGTGCGTCGAGAAGGGGAACTAGACCAGCAGCAGGTTAAAGAAATTTTGCAGGAGTTGAATTTACCGCCTGAGTTACTCGATGAAGCGCTGATTCAGTTAAATCGCCGCCAAGCACTGGAAGTACAACAACGCCGGAATCGATGGATTACCTCTGGTGTTGTGGCAGCCTTAGTGATACTGAGTGCATCTACAATATTTTTCATACAGCAACAGAATTCTGCACTTTCCCGTGTTTCTGCTCAACAAGACCGCATCACCTTGGTATCAAATACTGGCGGTGACTTGAAGACAATTTCTCGCCAAACCAATCCAGAAGTTTTTTACCGTGTCACCTTAAAGGATGCACCTTTGGGTAAAAAGCTGGCTCTCTCCTGTAATTGGATTGACCCAAGTGGTCAAATTGTCAAGCAAAACAACTATCAAACCCGCGAAATTAATACATCTGTCTGGGATACGCAGTGTCGCTACACGATTAATTCGGCTGCAACTGTTGGTAATTGGAAAGTGCAGATGTTCCTGGAAGGTCGGCAGATTAGCGATGAAACCTTTGAAGTGAAATAGTCCAGATGGGCAACATCCCGCATCACTTTCTTGGCTATTGGGGTTACGGCGCTCAACGCGAGTTGGAAGCGTTGTTAAGTAGTATTTTGGGAAACCTCTCTCCTACAAGGGGAGAGGCTTTGAACTGTCCCCCTTCCCTTGCAGGGAAGGGGGTTAGGGGGTTAGGTCAAAAAAATCAGTTCTCTGCACAAGAAAATTATCCTCTTCCCATCTGGAATGTTGCTTATCTAGGATTTGATGGAAATTCCCCACCGCTAGAAAATCAAATTGCTGCTATTTCGGCATCAGGATTATTAACTTCACCTGATGCTTGGGTAAGTCTCCAAGAAAATAACTGCCTAATTTTGGGTAGAGAACCTTTCGGAAAGATGCCTTTGTATTGGACTCAGCAAGAACAAGTCATTTGGTTTGCATCTCAACTGCAACTACTTTTACCGATATTACAAAAATCAGAAGTCAGCATTCCTGGCTTATATGGCTATAGCTGTTTTTCTTACGTTCCTACACCCTTAACCCCTGTTAAAGAAGTATTTGCAGTGACGGCGGGAACTGAGTTAGTTTGGCAGAGCGATCGCCAATCAGGTATGCTGCGATCGCCTGAATCTAAAAATATCCACTCGTGGCGGGAAGTTGCAAAACAGTTAACAGATGAAACTACAGCAATTACCGAATTGCAAACTCTCCTTAAAGACTCCATTGAACGACAGATTAGCGATTTAAAGGATGAGCCTGTTGGGGTGTTTCTCTCTGGCGGACTCGATTCTTCAGTGGTGGCGGCGCTGCTGGTGCAAGCAGGGGTAAAAGTCCGCGCCTACACTCTAGATTTTGGTGATGTAGGGATTCCAGAATATCCATACTCTGAACAAGTCGCCCAGTTTCTTAAAATTCCGCTTGTTAAAGTTGCAGTAACCCCAAATTCTGTTAAGAATGCTCTAATTCCGACTGTGCAAGCATTAGATTTGCCCTTTGGGGATGGCGTTTGTGTTCCGTTGTATCTCCTATCTCAGAGGGCGAGTCAGGAAACCCAGGTAATTTTTAATGGTGAAGGTGGAGATCAATTATTTGCCGGTTGGACGAACAAACCTTTAATTGCCGCAGGTATTTATCAGGCAGAAAATCCCGCCGGACAGGAAACTTTTATCCAGCAATATTTCCGCACTTTTCACCGTCTTGGGGGATACGAATCTCAAGTTTTTCAGCCGGAAGCTTATGCACAGATCCAAAATTTGCATCTTGAAGATTGCCTGATGGCGGCTCTTAATCGTGATGAGTGTCCATCTTTGCTGCATCGCCTCCGCCGTGCCAGTTTGATGCTCAAAGGAGCGCAGAATATCCATCCCCGTGCGACTGCATTGGGGTTTGCTCATGGGTTATGGGTGCGATCGCCTTTTTGTGATTTACCTCTAGCAGAATGGACATTTAGCCTATCTGGAGAACTTTGTTTGCAAGGAGCTTGTGAAAAATATATCCTCAAACGGGCTGTAGAAAATTGGCTTCCGCCTGAGATTGTTTGGCGACAAAAACGTGGTATGGGGGTTCCTTTAACTTCTTGGTGTTTAAATGATTTTTGGCATCAACTCGGTATTTGGCTCAATCCTGAAAGACTTCGCGCTAACAATCACTTTTATCCTCATATCGCAGCCCAAATCGTTGAAGGCAAACTCGGAGCAGCTATTCAAGGTAGGCGGATTGGTGAGACTCTGTGGTTACTTATTATGTGGCAACTTTGGCGATCGCATGTTTTAAATGAAAAATTCAGCAAACAGTCTTGGGATCACCCTTTTTGGTTACATCGTTGGCTATGGAAAAACTACAAAATAATTCGTAATGGGCTTCGCCCCGCTTCGCTAACGTAATTCGTAATTCGTAGTGGTAAATGGTATCAAATAATTTAACTCAAAATCGCCTTAATCCCCCATTCTCTGAAGAACTTGCTCAGGAGTTACTGAGTACTTATGGTTCTCCGCTTTATGTTTATAATGGCGATCGCTTGCGTGAAACTATTGAGCGCATTACTAAAGCTGTCAATTATCCCCGCACGCAATTTCGGTTTGCAAGTGTTACCAATGGCAATATTGCCTTGTTAAAAATTTTTCGCTCATTTGGATGGGGACTTCACGCTAATACGCCAGGAGATATTTACCTGGGATTGCAGGCTGGTTTCGATCCTAGTGAGATTGTTTATAGCGGTAGTAATTTGAATCGAGTGGAGATGTTACAAGTTTTGAATTGGGGAGTTACAACTCTCAATTTTGATAGTCTCGCTCAATTACAGTTATGCTGCGAAGTTTTGCCCAAAGGTAGAGAGAAAGATATTCGGCTGGGTTTACGCTTGAATTTGCCAGAAATTACCGGAGATAGCCGAATTGGTGTGCGTCCTGAAGAATTTGGTGATGCGATCGCTTTAACTCATAAGTTTGGATTAAAGCTGAGTGGTTTACACTTCTATCGAGGGACGGGAACTAATGCCACAGCCGCTTTCACCCAAGTGATTGATACAGTAATCGCCACAGCACAACTGTTACCAGATTGGGAATATTTAGATTTTGGTGGTGGTTTTGGTTATCCATATCACCACAACAAAACAGCTTTTGACTGGGAAATCTTTGGGAGTGAGTTAAGCGAGAGAATTACTAATTTAGGGCGAGAGATTGATTTGGTGATTGAACCGGGACGAAGTGC
Organism: Nostoc sp. DedVER02; assembly: GCF_034530675.2. NCBI lineage: Bacteria > Bacillati > Cyanobacteriota > Cyanophyceae > Nostocales > Nostocaceae > Nostoc > Nostoc sp. DedVER02. The sequence goes on along the minus strand of NZ_JAVRCP020000057.1, from coordinate 1,179 downwards.
GATCGCCGGATGTGCAACTTTGCTTGCTCAAGTTGTTTCTGTGAAATGGCAAGGAAAAAAACAGATTGTCGGAGTTGATACCACCGTTGCCAATCTTTCAGTACCATCAGTACACGGCGGCTACCGAGAAATTATCACTTGGAAGCAAACAGATAAATTCTCAATTCTCCATTCTTGTACAGACGCGATTCATCGCGTCTCTACTCCTCACTCTCTATTCACAACTGATATTTGTGGTAATACCACATATTCACGAGATTATCTAGGTAAAAATTGCCAACTACCGACGTTAGAAATTGGTGATATCGTTGCCATTTTAGATGTCGGTGCTTATGGTTATGCCATGTCGTCTCACTTTTTACACCGTCCCAAACCTGCGGAAGTCTTGCTAGAAAATGGCATACATCGCTTGATTCGCCAACGGGAAGACTACAGTGTTTTGCTAACAAATCAGGTTATTTATGAGAATATAAAGGTTTAAAATGCGTTTTTAGACATTAGCAGACATGATTTTTATGGTTTTTGAGGAGCAGTCTTCAGAAAAGAAATATTTTTTTAGTATAAAATATTACCAAATGTTTAGATAAGGAGCGATCGCAGTCCAAATAGGTAATTTTAGTCAATTACCTAAAATTTAAGGTGCTAAATAATTACTCAAATTAATTTTGGTAGGTCAATTCTCTGTATACTTAATCTTGTTAATGAGTCGGAATCTTATACCATCAGCGTAGTAGCAGCATCAATATAGTAATAATTGATGACTTTATAATTTTCATGGGTTCAACAAGTAAAGTTGCTCCCCAAATTTTGTCATGGTTTTTTTCAAAAATAAAACCGGATTCCGATATTCAATCTATAAGAATGGTTCTCCAAATTTCACAAAAGGAACAATATGCCAGGAAGTACATTAGCGACTGCTCAAAATATTGGTGTTCTTACATTTTTTAACTACAACGATGCTATAGCAAATGCAAATCCAATTGATTACTATAAATTTTCCCTGATAGGCACGAATAATATTACTTTGCTTTTGAGTGGAGTAACTCAAAACTATGTCAATGCATTCATCTATTACGATAGCAATAATAATGGATTGATTGAGAGTGGAGAACAACTTTACTCTGATTATGCTGGTTCCGGTCGAAACGGTCAAATTACTACAACATTAGGAACCGGAAA
>NZ_JAVRCP020000056.1:0-35795 GCF_034530675.2 Nostoc sp. DedVER02 | reverse complement strand
GTGTCAGTAATCTGCTGACGGGCTGGATTAGTTATGTACGGACTGATTGCCGTGATTCACTAATCAACGAATCGCACATATTGAATACTTGCGCCACCAGCAACGCTAACGCTGCTGTACCTGCGATCGCACCCCATTGGAGAAGCGGATTTTTATCTAGCCAATCGGAAATGCTAGGTATAACTAAGTTAGTGAAGTCCCCGTTAACTCTGTCATCTTCGGCAACAGGTTGATAGAAATTATTTGGTGCGTCTTCAGATTTTGGCTCGGAAGTATGCTGTAACTGGAAGCCGACAAGCAGTAACAGTGAATCTACTAATGATGGTGAGATACGCTGTACCAAATCTAATATCTTAGCTACATCCCCAACCAAGAAGTCACGAGTTGGATGTTCGGCTGTATAGAGAATGGCATCAGCTACAAGTTTAGGTTCGTAGTAAGGTGGGATACCAGAAGGTTTTACGCCTAATTTCGTCAAACCATTATTCCAAAAGGGAGTGTTGATTACTGCTGGCTTCACACTTGTGACGCTGATTGGCAATTTTTCATGTTGCAATTCAAGGCGCATCGCTTCGATAAAGCCCTCAACCCCATGCTTGGCTGCCGAGTAAGCACTTTGATAAGGAAGCGATCGCCTACCTTCCATTGAAGAGACATGGATCAATGCCCCGCGTCCCTCACGTTTGAGATGGGGTAGGGCGGCCATTGCACCATAGACTTGTCCCATAAGATCGACATCAATAACGTGCTTAAACTCTTCTGGTGTTGTTTTGTCGAAAGTGGCAAAGATGCCGATCGCGGGGACATGTACCCATGTATCAAGTCGCCCGTAGACTTCCACAGTTTTATCTGCGATCGCCTTAACTTGATCGAATACTTCTACATCAGCTACACAATAAGTTGCTTCCCCGCCAAAGCTGCGAATCTCCTCTACTAAAGACTTTAGTTTTGACTCACCGCGAGCCGAGACTACTACTTTTGCCCCGCGTCTAGCAAACTCAATAGCTGCAATCCGTCCGATACCGCTAGACGCTCCAACAACGGAAACAACTTGCTGATTGATTGGCTTTAATTTCATTAGTATTGCTGTTACCAAAAAACAAAAAGTGCAAAGATTCCGCTTACCTAAATACTATTAGAAGCGAATAAGTCCATAATAAGAACTAGCAGCAATTAGGATAATTGTTAAAACTCCCAATGTTGTGCTAATTATAAATAGTCGAGAGGTTTTTTGATTGTAGACTTCTCTATTTTCACCTTCAACTATTGTTGATTTATCACTATTCGATTTACTTACATTGTTAGTTTTCATAACTTTTAAATTCTTGAATCACCTATTACAATTTTGCTTCTATTTTCAGAAATTACATCTAGCTTTAGGATTAGTAAAAAAGCTAGAAATAAGTAGGTGAAATTAAACTTTATTCTCATCCTTGGTTTAAGAAAGTGTTAATTAACTCCACCATTTGAAGTATGCGGTGAGTCATAAACGCCCCAATATTCAATACCGCGATCGCGTAATATTGGTTCAACGCGATGAATTTCTTCTTCTGAGCCTTCTAAAATGAGTAAATAATAGCTCTCTTGGAGGCGATCGCTATAAACTCTCGCTCTCTCTTCGGGTATGCCTAAATCGCCTAATGCTTTGAGTAAATTCTGATTTGCTGCGGCTCCCACAGCAACACCTGCTACGCTACTGACTAATGCCACACCTACGGAACCTGCTGCTAACACGGCTCCTAAACCGGGAAGTGCCAGACTACTCAAACCAACTAACACACTACCCCAAGTACTTGCTGCTAGTGCCTCTCGTACTGCTCCGGTTGTATTCACATCTTGATCGCCGATGCGATCGCTGACGGCGGGCGTTCTGCGATCGCTTATTTGCGCCTCACTTAAGTTTTCACCTTGCTCTACATCTTTAGCAATGATAGAAACTCTCTCCATAGGAAAGTTTGCAGTTTTCAATTCATTAATTGCCTGCTCTATTCCTTGAGAATTAGCAAATACGCCTAATGCATGTATTGTATTTTGAGCTATCATATTTCCCTCTTTATTGTATTAGTGTGTCTATATATAATTACTATTTAATTTGTGAACGAAATTAGGTACTGTAGAGTGTGTTAGAACGGAGTTCGTAACGCACTATTTTCACGAGCTTGATGCCGTACTCTTTGCGCTCACATCCTACGTATATTTTCTCCAAATCAAACCTAATTCTTATATTGAACCCTAGCATTAGACTCTCATTCACGAATAGATTAAGTATTAAAATGCTACTAAGTTGTTTATTAAATTGATTTCCCCAAGAGGGGATAAATCATCAGCGCAGATTTAGCCAACCCAGTTTAGTACGTCGCGCACAACACTATAGCCTGCCAAATCCCAAAGTAGGTAAGCAACAAAGCCAATCATCGCTAAACGTCCATTCCATAGTTCTTGCTGGGGATTCCAGCCAATAATCCAAGCATTGCGATCGACACCGTTATATGCTTTAGCCTCAGTAGATAATTCAATCGCTTTATTAGTTTGAGTTGCCATTGTAAATATTCCTTAATAACTCTCCTACATCCACATGTTAGTTACTATTAGGGTTGTAGTTCTCTGTCTTTTGGGGAATCTAAAAGCGCCACAGGAAGTATCTGTAAACATTTAGTATACTTTCCATTTTTCGGCTAAGAAGCATCAGAAACTTACTAAAAAATCTCATCTTTAGCAGCTTAACTACTTCAGGCTCAACTTTCAAATAAAGCAATCTCGGATGCTATTTACTTTTTATATAAACAACCTATTAATCTAATTCATTCCTTAAGACAGATGTAAACGCAGATTTAATTGAGCCTCCTGCTTCCTTGATTGTAAGAATTCAGCACCCAGGAGTCAGAAGTCAGAGTTTATAATAATTCTGGTATCAAGTAACATACCTATATGTCAAATCTCCACCTGATTCTTAAACTATTCTGACTCCTGAATTCTGACTCCTGAATTCTTACCCTTGATTTTCTGGGCGATGGGTTCCTCATGATGCAAAAACACACGCGCATAATTACATCTCGGCAAACCAGAAATTGAACCACCTGGATGAGTCCCAGCGCCAATAATTACAACGTCATAAGCTTCCATGATTGCAATGGGGAGAGTAAAGTATATTTCCTGATATTAGGCAGTGCTGGAGATATCTAAATCTTTCGTGGGTTATAGAATATTTATATAGCGTTTCTCAACCGAGTGAGGTAAAACTTTGACTTCTCCCCTCAAAGTACCTACAGGTGTATACACAAGCCCTCAAAACCTTGTCTTATAAGATACAAAATTTATAAGACAAGGTTTTGAATCGATCCAATGAATGATCAATAGTACCAAATCATTGATAGAAAGATAACGTCAAATCAAGGATTTCAAAAATAATTTTCCGTTCTTTTCTGTCCATTTTATTCCCAACTCGACTCGTGTATATACGGTAATACGGTAGTCTAAAAGGAGAAAGGCTTTGAATTTCCCCCCTTCCCGCTTCGGAAAGGGGGTTACGAAGTTAGGTCTGTTTACCTACTTCGTACCTCACCGAATTGAAAATAACTATATGCAATACCTTCGACATCTGTAGAAATGAGATGAATATGCCGAAAACATCACATTTTGGTGAGTTGTTTGCATCCTTAAACCGCACAAGCAGCGGCTTGATAAGTGAAGTTACTGAAAAAAATGATTTAGATAGGTAAAACTTATGGCAAATATCATTGGAACCAACGGTGACGATAGTCTATTTGGCACTGAGGAAGCGGATACGATTAACGGTCAAGCAGGCAACGATACTATATCTAATATCGGTGGCAAGGATACCTTGACTGGTGGAAGCGGCAAGGATAAATTTGTTTACGAATTTTACTACTACGACTACAACAAGACAAATAATATCATCACCGATTTTGGTGGCGTAGGTAAAGGCACAAACCCGACAGCAGGAGTCATTGCCGAAGTAGACACTCTAGAATTGCAGGGCGATGGTATCACTGCTCAAAACTTGTTGCTGACTCAGAATGGCAATAATCTGGAAATCAGCTTTCAAGTTGATCCCTATACAACAAGGTTTTTTGGTGCCCCACTTATCCTACAAAACTTTGCCTTGGAAAACCTAGAAAACCTCAGCACATCTACAGGAGCCACTGTAGACTTGAGCAATATCGTGTTTTATGGTCAAACTAGCACTACAGATAGCTTTGATGTCTTCAATGCCGACTCGACCCAAAGCACCATCTTCAATAAAAATACAGTCACCTTCCTTAACGACCTGAACAATAACGTCAGTGGTTTTGACAACTCAGATGATGTCATAAATGCTCAGGGAGGCGATGACATCATTAATGGCTTGAGTGGAGACGATCTCCTTAGAGGCGGTGCAGGGGATGATACTCTGATTGGTGGTGTAGGAAATGATACCCTGGTTGGTGGTGTGGGGAATGACTCTCTTACAGGCAATGACTCTCTTGTTGGTGGTACTGGAAACGATTTTTTGAATGTAGAATTTTCAACAGGCGATAATACCCTCAACGGTGGTGATGGTGACGATTACTTGGATGCTGGGGCAACATCTGGCAATAACTTACTCTCTGGGGGCGATGGGAATGATACTCTTTACGCCTCTAATGTTTATAGCAGCGTCAGTCGATATATATATTACCCCTCCTCAAGCAATAACACTCTCAATGGTGGCGCTGGTGACGATTACTTGAATGCTGAGTCTCCATCCGGCAATCACTTCCTCTCTGGGGGCGATGGGAATGATTATCTCTCCACCTCTGGAAATTATACTTATAAAGGAGAGCCTAATTTTAGCTCATCGGGCAATCACTCCCTGGATGGAGGTGCTGGTAACGATACCTTGAGGGCTGATTATTCAACAGGGAATAACTTCCTCTCTGGGGGCGATGGGAATGATTCTCTCTCCATCTCTGCCTACTTATCTGTAACCAGCTCTGATGCTGCTTATTTATCCTCATCGGGAAATAACTCCCTGGATGGAGGCGCTGGTGACGATACCTTGAGGGCCGAACATTCAACAGGGAATAACACCTTCAACGGAGATGCTGGTAATGATTCCTTCTATCTAAGCCCCACATTTGCAGATAGCGCCCCTTCTAATTTAGTGACTCAAACAGTAGATGGGGGTGAGGGTGACGATTTGTTATCCGTTGATTACAGGTTAGGTACAAATGGGATCGCAACTACATTCAATACTACTACTAACATTGGCTCAATTACGGCAGGCACATATCAGGTTAGCTACAAAAATATCGAACGATTAAATATCTCAGGTACGGACTATGATGACAATATCGTTGGTAACAGTGGCAACGATACGCTTTCCACGGGTTATGTTGGCAAAGATACCATAGATGGAGGTGAGGGTGAGGATTTGTTGTCTGTTGATTACAGAAATAATTCTGCGGGTATTACGACTACATTCAATACTACTACTAATATTGGCTCAATTACGGCAGGCACGAATCGGGTTAGATACAAAAATATCGAACAATTAAATATCTTAGGTACAGGCTACAATGACAACATTGTTGGCAACGATGGCAACGATACGCTCTCTCCGTATGGTGGCAAAGATACTGTAGATGGAGGTGAAGGTGACGATTTGTTGTCTGTTAATTACAGCAATAGTTCTGCGGGTATTACAACAACATTCAATACTACTACTAACATTGGCTCAATTACAGCAGGCACGAATCAAGTTAGCTACAAGAATATCGAGCGATTAAATATCTCAGGTACAAGGAACAATGACAACATCGTTGGCAACGATGGTAACGATACCCTCTCTGGAAACAGTGGTAACGATACCCTAACTGGTGGTGCAGGCAATGATAAATTTATTTACAACTTTCTCTACGCAGACGATGGCATTGATCTAATCGCCGATTTTGTCGGTGTGGGTAAAGGCTCAAATCCCTCAGAGGCGGTGATAGGCTCCGTAGACACCCTGCAATTTACAGGTAGTGGCTTAACTGCTCGAGATTTGCAATTAACTCAAAACGGTAATAACTTAGAAATCACCTTTAGAGATTCCGTTACTAGCAAAGTCATTCTCCAAAACTTCAAATTAGAAGACCTAGATAATCTGCCAGCAACTTCTTCACGACCTGCTATTGGCAATATTCTGTTTGATGGAGAAACCAGTATCGTTGACAGTTTCGATGTGTTTGATGCTGATTCCACTCAAACTACAGTGTTCAACAGGAACACTGTTACCTTCCTGAATGACCTCGATAATAATATTACGGGTTTTGACAACTCCAATGATGTCATTAATGGTCAGGGGGGTGACGACATCATTGACGGCTTGAGTGGTAATGACCTGCTCAGAGGAGGTGCAGGAAATGATACCCTCAACGGTGGTGCAGGAAATGATACCCTTAACGGTGATGCAGATAATAACATCCTCAACGGTGGTGCAGGTAACGATAGCTTGAATGCTAGTGGTTCAACAGGCGATAACCTGCTCTTGGGGGGCAATGACAATGATTTTCTTGACATTTCTGGCTTTGTCAGATATAATTACGAGGCTCCTACTACTCCAGACTCTCGCTCTTTAGGGAATAACACTCTTAATGGAGGTATTGGTGATGATACCTTAAGTGCTAGCGGTTCAAAAGGCGATAATCTGCTGTCTGGGGGCGATGGCAATGATTTTCTTGACATTTCTGGCGGCTACTTCTACGACTCATCTTACTACTACTCCGACTCTCGCTCTTTAGGGAATAACACTCTTAATGGAGGTGCTGGTAATGATAGCTTGAGTGGTGCTGGTTCAACAGGTGATAACTTGCTCTCTGGGGGTGATGGCAATGATTATCTTGATATTTCTAGCAGCAACTCTTACTACAACTACTCCTACTCCGACTCTCGCCCGTCTGGTAAAAACACCCTAGAAGGAGGCGCTGGTGACGATATATTGAGGTTTAGTAGTTCAAAAGGCGATAATCTTCTGTCTGGGGGCGATGGTAATGATTCTTTCAACCTAGTCATTGATTCCCCAGATACTGACCTGCTTGATTTAGTGACTCAAACAGTCGATGGAGGTAATGGTGACGATTCGTTGTTCGCCTTTTACAACGAGACTACTGGGGGAATCACTTCAACATTCAATGCTACTACTAACACTGGCTCAATTACGGTGGGTTTGTATCAGGTTAACTACAACAATATCGAACAATTACGTATCTTAGGTACGAGCTATGATGACAATATTGTTGGGAGCAATGGCAATGATACCCTTACAGGTGGAGGTGGTAATGACAGCCTAACTGGAGGGGATGGAACTGATATCTTTGATTTATATTATAATTACGATGGAGGTGTTGATAGTATTTATGACTTCAACGCTACTAATGAACTGATTCAGGTATCTGCTCTTGGTTTTGGTGGCGGGTTATCAATAGGTTCACTCTCGGATGCTCAGTTCACTATTGGGACATCTGCAACAACAAGCAATCAACGATTCATTTATGATTTTTCTACAGGTGGTCTGTACTTTGACCAAGATGGCAGTGCGGCTGAGTTTACTCAGGTAAAATTTGCCCAACTATCTGCTGGATTGTCACTAACCAACAACAATTTTGTGCTTGATTAATCTTTAATTAGCGCTTTTTTATCACTAAACAGTAGGGTTGCGGGGTGCTATTTTGAGCATCTCGCAGTCAAGCTAAACGCTTATATGTGGGTTATTTTGCCAGTTTTGCCACAATTTTTGTAGGCTCTTGTTTTGACAAAGGTTTTGATAGCAGTAGCATTTTTCTCACTAATAAGCGAAATCAATTAGGGTTAGAGTGGATTATGGCGAAAAACAAATATTAACTATCGTCCTATCTAAACCTGTAATTGTAATCCCTTTCTCTGTAACTTCTGCTCTATGTATTGCATTTCTTGAATACTTTCTCCAGTAACGATCGCATAAAGTTCAGTGTAGATTTTTCCGTATTTGACTTTCTCTAAAGCTGATAGAATCATCAAGTCTTTGCGATCTAGTTCTGGTTTCAAGGTTATGAGGATTGATTCTAATGTCCCCTCCATTCGGTAGCTACTGGAATATTTAGCTACTTCTTTTCCCAATCCCAGTAGGGTATGGCGTTGCAAACACAACGGAGTCGAGCCATTGACTCGAAAATTGGCATCGATCGCATAAAGTTGTCCATCTCGATCTTCGAGTACATCAAAGCCAATCATGCCGAAATATCCCTGTTTGTGAGCATACTCACCAACGTTGGCAATCATCTCAAAAAACTTGCTCATATCAGTGTTACGGTAGTCAATTACTCCTCCTAAATAGCTACCTTCTGGAGTAACGAGTTGTCCGGTAGTGCCGATGAGAGTTATCTTTCCCGCTTTGTTGACATAAAACTGTACGCAGTAATTTTGTACCTCATTCTTGACGAACTCCGAGACAATAATCGTATCAAGCAACTTAATATCAAGATATTTTCTAATTTCTTCGAGGCAGTAGTTTAAATCGCTGGAACTTTTGATGATATAAGTGCCTTCTCCTGAGAGTCCGTGCGATGTTTTAATTAAGTAGGGAAATTGTGGTAATGGAATGTCTTCGATATTGACTTGGTGCAGATTGTAGCTTTTATATTTTGGACATTGCACCCCCAATTCTTCTAGCGTTACTTTGCTGAGTAAGCGGTAATGGGTGTCTGAATCAACAGCGTGTTTTTCTGGTTTTAAACGATCGAAGGGAAATAGGGTAATGAGTTTGTCAAAGCGTTCGCCCTTGGCGTTGGCGCAGCCATCGCTATGGCTTAGATCGTCTAGATAAGTCGAGCAATCCATCATCTCAATATTGGAGTGCTTGAATCCGAAATGCTCTTGCCAGTATTCAAGGAGAGACTTTGGCGGCTGATTAATCACAATTCCGGGAATGCGCGAGCCTAACACTGCCAAATTTTTCCAAGGTTCTTTTTGACAAAGCTTGTCGAAGGAGGTTTTGCTGGCTTCACTACTACCATCTTGAATAAAATATTTTTGCCGATTGGGATAAGCAGCCCAACTTGCAGTTGCAGGATAATTTAAGATAAAGCCATAAGATGCATCTGTAATATCTTGGGCAAACAAATCAGATAGAGAACTTCCTTGAAAGTATTGAAAGTTATATTTTGAGTTCATTAATTCCTTACTATTTTGAAAAAAACCTATATATTCAGGAAGTTTCCCATATTCAAACTTAAAAAATCAAATGAAATGTTACTTTTGCTATAACAATCCTAAATGATTTGGCAAAATAAATTAACCGCAGAGGCAAAAGAGACGCAGAGAGGGGAATCGGAGGTTTTCACGACTCATTTAGGATTGCTATGTGAGTTATTTTTTAGTAAACACAGCTACTTTGTCTTGCCCTTCAGTCATATAAGCACAAGCCATGTGTGATGAGTTATACGCCCAGCCAATGCGTCCTTGACGGTCTATCAGGATGCATCCGGCTTCACCTTTAACCTTTGAAACTAAAGCGTCAATTGCCATCTGTGCTGCTTCGTCTGGGTGTCTATCTCCACTCAAGAAATCGATCGCAGTTTTAGCCAAAACCACTGGGATAATCGACTCGCCATCACCTGTTGTTGAGCAACCACCGATTTTATTGTCAGCGTATAAGCCACAACCAACAAGTGCAGTATCACCGACGCGACCTTGTTGCTGCTTGGTAGTGCCGCCAGTTGAAGTGCCAGCCGCTAAGATGCCGCTAGCATCCAAAGCTACACAACCTACGGTGTTGGGGCGATCGATTACTTCTCGATCTTCTTTCCACTGCTCCCACTGTTCCTCAGCAATTAAGTCTTCTTTTTTACACATTTCAGCCCCAGAATCTATGGCAAAGCGTTCTGCACCCCGCGCTACTAGTAGTCTGGGTTTATCATCCATAATCTTCCGTGCTAGGGAGATTGGATGGCGAATACCTTGAACTGCTGCGATCGCTCCCCAACTTAATGAGCCTTCCATAATCGCTGCGTCTAACTCTACCTCTCCATCGTTATTGAGAGTTGCGCCAAGGCTGGCGTTAAATGTCCGATCGGATTCCAAAACTCGAATTGCTGCTTCCACAGCTTCGGCGGCTGTACCTCCACTGATTAGCACTGCCCAACCAGCCTCTGTTGCTGCTGTACAGCCTGCATTATTGGCTGCAACTTTGTCGTCTGTGATAGTTTTTGCTCCACCGTGAACAATGATAGTCGGTATCATATAATTTCTTCTTGTTTAGTATGAATTTTGTGGGATTGCAACTGCTTCAATTTCGTCAATTAATTGCAGCGATCGCATTTTTAAAGTCTCTAAACCTAAGCGTCCAGTTGCTGATATAAAGCTGTTGCAGGTGTTTGATCTGACTAGCTTTGATGCCCTGAACATTGCCATAAATCTTTTGCATAAAACTAACAATTTACAGTTTAGTTTTCAGCTGTGTATATTGTTATCTTGATATTTTTTAATTTTCATTTAATCTACCAAGAGAAATAAGCAACTTAGGTAGATAATTACCTCAAAAGGTAGCTACTCTAAAATGGTTTATAGGTCAATGAAGTATCAACCATGAAACCTTAAACGTGTAAGTTACGCTGTATGATGCAAAGCGCCTTGCCGCAGTCTATCGCAGAGACGCAGAGAACCCGGAGAGAAGGAAATAAAAATTGCTTAACTGAACTGTATTACTTTATGGAGCAAAGATGATTAAGTGGACTCAATAGCCTTTACGATAAAAAACGTAATATTCCATATTCTTCGTTTCACAAAGAGGAAATAAGCTGTGTTACCAAAAAAGCCCACCGCTACCAATCAAACTCAACGCCGGACATTTGCTCAACTTTTTGGACTGGTAAAACGTAATCCCTTGATGATTTCGCAGTGGGTGTTCCTCTGGGTAGTTGTAGGCATGGCTGGTGGTCTATTCGCCGCTTTTTACTGGAATATTTTAGAATTTTTAACTCATCATCTGCAACGATTAGAAGGTTTTAGTCTCCTGATAGCGATGCCACTCGCAGGTTTAATTATTGGGCTGGTGATTCATTTTCTGGGAAATCCCGGTGAAATTGCCGTAATTGTTGATAATATCCATTTTCGTGGTGGACGCTTAGATGCTCGCAAAAATCCTTCAATGATTCTTGCTTCTTTAATCAGCATATCGGCAGGCGGTAGTGCTGGGCCAGAAGCACCACTGGTACAAGTAACAGGTTCTTTTGGTACTTGGGTAGGCGAGCGCTTAAAACTCCAAGGTGAAGACCTGAGAACTATAAGTTTAGCAGCGATGGCGGCTGGTTTCACTGCCTTATTTGGCGCACCTCTTGGCGGTGCAATGTTCGCTTTAGAGATTCTACACCACGAGCATATTGTGGAATATTACGAAGCCTTGATGCCAGCCATTGTTTCAAGTTGTGCTAGTTATCTGGTATTTGCAGCAATTACACATTTGGGAATTGCCCCTACTTGGCATTTTCCCCAGTACCACCTAGAAAAAATTGATGACTTTGCGATCGCTATTCTATTCGGAATCATTGGGGCGTTGGCGGGATGGATTTTTATGGGTATTTTTCGAGGTTGCGATTACTTGTTTGCTCGAATTCCCGGCCCTATTTATATACGCACTACATTAGCAGGATTTGGGCTTGCCATATTAGCAGTTTTATTACCCCTAACCCGTTATTTTGGACATGAAGAATTAGAGCCAGTCCTCACTACTAGTTTTGGTGCTATTTTTCTCTTAACTCTTGCTTTTGGTAAAATGGCTGCCATTAGCATAACGGTAACAGGTGGGTGGCGCGGTGGATTCATTATCCCCCTATTTTTCACTGGTGCTTGTATTGGTAAAGCCGTAGCAGTCTTAATTCCTGGGCTGAATCCCGCCCTTGCGATGATTTGTACAATGGCGGCTATTAATGCAGCCGTAACGCGCACACCCATAAGTACAACTCTGCTACTGTCAAAATTGACTAACTTAAGTCCTTTTACACCAATCCTTTTTGCCAGTTTAATTGGATTTTTTCTCGCGCCCAAAGTTCCCCTGATTGCATCTCAATTGAAATCCCAGAGAGAAGCTACTGAATTAAAAGGTAGCTAGATAGGGTACTGTGCGCCCCCAATTGTCCAGTTAAAAAGGCGGTTATCGGGACTTAGACAAAAATAACAATCAAAATTGAGTATAATGATAGCTTTAACATCAAAGTAACTCCAAAATGAAAGAGACAAGGCGTTGAGAGACTGGTAAAAAAATTGGAGCGACTTAAATTTTCTACCTTCCGAACAAGTGATGAATGTATTAATTCCAAATTTAAATACTACTACTTGACCAGTCGTAAACTTAATTTTTTTCCCAAAATAATTGTCAATTATGATAACCATAAACGCCTATGCTATGTAAGTTAAAAGGTAAGAATTCAGGAGTCAGAATTCAGAATTCAGAATAGTTAAAGAATCAGGAGAACATTTGATGAATAAATATACCAATCATTCTAGATTCCTGATAAATTCTGGCTCCTGACTCCTGGGTGCTGAATCCTTACGTTAAAACTTCAAAGGGCGATAAAAATATGGTTTTTAATTACACGAACGCCTTTGTCACCATAGCATCAATTAATTGCGAGAATTTAGTTAATTTCTATACTAAATTGCTGGAGCAAAAGCCAATTATTTTAGTTCCGAATGTCTATGCAGAGTTTAATTTGGTTGGTATGCGATTAGGTATTTTTAAACCGAAGAACACAAACGAATCGGAGTTTGAAGCTGTCAGCAAAAGTAAGATAAGTTTGTGTTTAGAGGTGAGTAACTTAGAAGATGCGATCGCTCACCTAACAGCTTTGGGCTATCCCCCACCAGGAAAGATTGCCATTGCTTCCCACGGCAGAGAAATTTATGCTTATGACCCTGATGGCAATCTTCTGATTTTACATCAAGCGGCTACAGGGAGTCATTAGTCATTGGTCATTTGTCATTTGCAAAGGACAAATAACAAAGGACAAAGGACAAATAACAAAGGACAAAGAAAAAAATGGCTATAACTCAAAACTATAGATTAAATCTGATTCAATGGTATCCAGGTCACATTGCGAAAGCTGAAAAGAAGCTCAAAGAGCAGCTTAAGCGCGTAGATGTGGTATTTGAGGTACGAGACGCGCGGATTCCCTTAGCGACTCACCATCCGCAAATAGGTGAGTGGGTGGAGGGTAAGAAACGGGTGTTGATCCTTAACCGAGTAGATATGATTACGCCACAAATGCGATCGCTGTGGATAGATTGGTTTAAACGTCAAGGGGAAATCCCTTATTTTACCAACGCTCAACATGGTAAAGGTATAGCAGAAGTCGCACGGGCAGCGCAAGCCGCCGGAGTAGAACTCAATCAAAGAAGAAGCGATCGCGGAATGTTACCTCGTCCAGTGCGGGCTGTAGTAATTGGTTTTCCCAACGTTGGTAAATCAGCTTTGATTAACCGCCTTTTAGGACGGCGAGTAGTGGAAAGTGCAGCCCGTCCTGGAGTGACTCGCCAACTGCGCTGGGTACGAATTTCCGAACATTTGGAATTGCTAGATGCTCCTGGTGTCATCCCTCTCAGGTTAGAAGACCAAGATGCAGCATTGAAATTAGCAATTTGTGATGATATCGGTGAAGCATCTTACGATAATCAGTTAGTAGCAGCAGCCCTAATAGATTTATTCAACTATTTAGAAGCTGTAACTACAGATTTGTTACCGAAGAAACCATTACAGTCCCGCTACCAACTCGATTCGACATCCGACACTGGAGATACTTATTTACACGCCTTGGCGGAGCATCGTTACAAAGGTGATGTAGAGCGTGCTGCAAGGCAACTGTTAACAGATTTTCGTAAAGGATTGTTGGGTGAAATGAGTTTAGAATTACCTCCCAATTAGATTACAAGCATTTTCAAGCCATTTTTGAGTAGCTGGTGAGTAGTTACTCAAAAGTCTGGGCACTCGCCTTCGGTAACATCTGGGTATCAACCAACTCCGTAATCTTATTGCTACTCATTACTCATTACTCATTACTTATTACTTATTACTCAGCACTGAGTGTTGTAAAATTATAAAGAACCGTCAGAACGTAATTATGTCAGCTATCCAAACAACTGTGGTTCTTGGAATGACGGCCGATGGAAAAATTAGCGCTGTAGATCCTCAAGCACCCCGTGATTCAGATGCAGCCGATCAAGCACACTTGGAGTATCAAGTCTCACTTGCCGATCTATTCCTGGTAGGAGCAGGGACAATTCGCGCTGAAGGAGGAAGCTTTACAATTCGCAATCCCGAACTGTTGGCAGCACGTGAGGTTCGGGGTCAGTCTCCCCAGCCCATTACCTGCGTTGTCTCTGGCTCCCTTGACCTCTCACCAGACTTGCCTTTTTGGAGTCAGGATATTGAACGGTGGATAATGACGACACGAACCGGTTTAGAGCGGAATTCTGATGCAACAACTTTGCAAAAACTGGCTGAATTAATTGATTTGGGAGATACAGACCTGGACTGGGATCGAGCTTACAGCTTGATGTCAGAGCAGGGTATTCACAAAGTCGTAGCTTTGGGAGGCGGTTCTTTAACAGCTGCTCTAGCAAAGGCTGGGAGAATTGACGATTGGTGGTTGACTATTTGGCCCGTCATTTATGGAGGAAAGGATGCCCGTAGCCCAGTTGAGGGAGAGGGTTTTCTTCCAAATGTTGCTCCTCATCTTGAACTAGTGGAAACTCGTCAGATTGGAAGTGAGTTGTTTTTACACTACCGCACACTCAAATAACAAAAAAATCGAGGAAATATAGCAAGGGACTGGGGACTGGGGACTGGGGACTGGGGACTGGGTGAAAAGTCTTTTTGTGTCTAAGTATCATCATCTGTTGATGTCCTAACCACCAAGGCTTGTGCTATAATCAGAAACTACGAATTGTTAATGGATTACTTCTTTATTAAAAAGTATGCTGTCGCATATTCAGGCAATTGGCTGATATTCTGCCCAAATTCTTTTTTACTCTTAAAAATACCTGCCAAAAAATCGAGTTGATAAAGATTGGGTAAAAAGGCTCCACCTGTATCAGCAATGACTCCCATTCGCAGATGTTTGCGACCGCCTTGAGTATGCTCAATCACAACCACTTTACCTAAACCGATATTCAAAACATCTCCGGCAAAAGTAACTCCGGGTTTAACAGAAATTTTTGCATCTATTTTATATCCATAGCCTTTAATAGCATCAACTTTTCTAAAATACCAATAACGCTTTTGTGCTGTTGCCTTCAATCCGCGTATATAAGATATTCCATTATTTCTATCTACATTAAAAAATGCCTTATTACCATCTGTAAAATTAATTAGTATTGTTCCTTCCATAATCGCTTCTTCTAAGCCATTTCTGGTTAGATAAGCGAGACTGGTAACTTTTCCAAATTCTCTGCCTCCAGGTTCATAAATCCCTGACAAAACATCCTGTTTGGTATATCTTGTATAGAATTTATCATTATTAGCATTTTCTTTTAAGCTATAAATTGGTGTATTAAAAGTAGAGGTTTTCTTGCGAGAACCCGGATGAGTAAAAACAGCATATTTGGTAATTCTTAATTGCTTTTGCTGTTTATTCTTTGGGTTGTAAGCAGACCATTTAATTACTCGAAAGTTGGTATTGATAAAGTTAGAATCTTGCAAACGAGTAGCTCGATTATTAGCAATATCCTCCTTTAAAACAGCAATCATGAAATTCAACGTGTTAAGAACATCTGGTACAGTAACGCCTTGAGTGGTAAGCATTCCTGGGCGGAGAATGTCTGGGTCTTCTGAAGAGTAATCTTGAAAATATTTTCTAGTATTAACGAGAACAGTTAATAAATCTTTTTGATTGAAGTTAACCTGGCTACTGGGTAGTTTAGCTGGGGTAACAACTTGGCTAGCATTAATACTAAATTTATATTTCTTGAATTCATCGACAACTGCAAAGGGTGCAGATGCAGCTAACAAATTCTGCTGAGATAACAAAGCGTTTTGCTTGCTTATAATCTCATTAGATGTTTCTTGAGCGACAAAAGGATTTTGATAATTAGAAGCGAGAGAAATCTGTGATTTAAGTGGGGTAAAACTTTCTGGCTGACTAAAGGGCTGATTTTGTCGGTCTAACTGTTTAGTTTTTGACTGAGTATATAAATGGCTACTGGCTAAACTTACAATTAATAAAGCAGCACAACCTACTGTGAAGCGAAATTTGGGGGTGGATAAGATATTCATAACTGGGGAAATAAATTTTTAAGACTCAATAATCAAGGTTATGTTTCTATCACTTCACGCACTAATTGGGCTAACTTCTCGGCACTATCGGGCACTGCGATCGCATAAGCATTTTCCCCCATCTTTGCTAACTCTTGCGGTGACTGCAACAAATTCAACACATTACTTTGCAATATTTGGGCTGTCAACTCCGATTGCTTCAGCGTTAACGCCGCACCAGCTTTGGTAAATACATCTGCATTGTAAGATTGATGGTCTTCTGCGGCAAAGGGGTAAGGAATCAAAATTGCCGGGGTTCCACATACGGCTAACTCTGTCAAGCTACCTGCGCCAGAACGACTAATGGCAAGAGTTGCTCGTTGTAACAATGCCGCCATATTGTCATAGAAAGGTAAGGTTATGTACTGTGGATGTTTAAGACTATTTGCTTCGGGATCGCGATCGCCAGTTAAGTGTACGACATAAGCACCAGCATCAAACCAAGCCTTTGCAGATTCGCGCACCAACTTATTAACCGCAACTGCACCTTGACTACCACCAAAGACAACAATTAAGGGAACACCATCAGGAATGGCTAAATCCAGGGGTGCATTAATTGCCCCATTGAGAAATTGCGCCCTGACGGGAGTACCAACGCAGACATTTTTAGCACGGGGCAAATACTTAGCAGCAACTTCAAATCCCAAGGCTACCGCACTACACCAAGGGCCAAAAAAGCGAGTTACTTTACCCGGTAAGGCGTTAGATTCGTGAAAAACCACAGGTAAACCAAGGGAACGCGCCGCAATGACGGCTGGCCCGGCAATGTAACCGCCCGTGGTAAAAACTCCTTGAAAATTTCCCTGCTTCAAAATTCGTCTAACTTCTATAATCGAAAGGGCAAGTTTGCCGAAAATGCGAATCGAGGAGAGTCCAAACCCTTGCTGAAACCCTTCAACTGCAATAGTATTCAAGGGATACTCTTTAGGGACAAGTTGAGTTTCCAGGCGATCGGGTACTCCCAGCCATTCGATTTGATAATCTGGAAGTTTTTGTGCCAGTGCGATCGCTGGAAACAAGTGTCCACCAGTCCCACTGGCAGCTATTAATAATCGTATCGGTGCGTTTGCCATCAAACCTCTACCGTTTAGCGTCTAGCTTAACTAAGATAAAACAATTTCCTGACTTTCTCTCATCAAATCAGTAAACTCTTGCCAATGACTAAAATTATTACCGCCTTCGTGAAACGTCAACTTAGATTTCCAACCAGTATTTGCCTATCGTTCCTGCTAACCCTTAGTTTAACAAGTGGCTGGCAACGCACTCAAGCAACGACACCACAGCAATTAGCCCAAGCGGGTACAGCAAATCTGCAAAATCTGTTGACACAAGTTGATGCCGCTGCCAGTCGGGGCGATGTCAAAGGGGTGTTGCAATTTTACAGCCCTTCTTTCACTCATGGAGATGGATTAAACTTCCAAACCCTGGAAAAGTCTTTGATTTCACTTTGGCAAAGATATCCTAAATTACAATACAGTACCAAACTGCTATCTTCAAAATCTGAAGGCAATGGAATTATTGCTGAAACAGAAACAAAGATAACTGGCTTACCCTCAGCTAGTGGTAATAATTCGGCTCTTAATGCCACGATTAAGTCGCGTCAGCGCATTGAAAGCGGTAAAATCGTCCGCCAAGACATTTTGGCAGAACGCACCCTAATTACCTCTGGCAGCAAGCCACCCCAAATTGATATTAAATTACCACAGCAGGTACAAGTCGGGCAGAAGTATAGTTTTGATGCGATCGTTCAAGAACCACTTGGCGATGATTTCTTGCTAGGAACAGCGCTAGAAGAACCCATCCAAGTAGATAAGTTTTTCAGCCCCACATCCGTAGATTTGCAATTATTAACATCTGGCGGAGTGTTCAAAACCGGACAAGCACCATCTACTCCTGGTAGCCAATGGGTTTCTGCTGTTATCCTACGCGGTAATGGGATGACGATGGTAACTCAGCGCCTGCAAGTGGTGAAGAAGTAGAGACAGAAGTAGAGACGCAATCAATCACGTCTGTACAAGAGTTAGGAAAGACGCGATTAATCGCGTCTGTACAAGAGTTAGGAGTTAGGAGCGACTGATGGTAAATTATGAACTATGAAACTAGTACTAATTCATAATTCATAACTATATAACTCCTAACTATCCTAATGACTTCTCTAGAAAATCAAATCATTTTGATCGCTGGTGCAAGTAGTGGTATTGGTACTGCTTGTGCGAGAATCTTCGCTGGTGCGGGTGCAAAACTGATCTTAGCGGCACGACGGTTTGAACGTTTGCAGCAGCTAGCAGATACTCTCATTAAAGAATTTGGTACTGAAATTCATTTGCTAGAGCTAGATGTGCGCGATCGCAACGCTGTGGAATCTGCTATCTCTACTCTACCGTCTGCCTGGTCTAACATCGACATTCTCATTAATAATGCTGGTTTAAGTCGTGGTTTAGACAAGTTGCACGAAGGTAGCTTTCAAGACTGGGAAGAGATGATTGATACTAACGTTAAGGGTTTACTTTACCTTTCCCGCTATGTCGTTCCGGGAATGGTGAGCCGCGATCGCGGCCACGTGGTAAATTTAGGTTCCATTGCTGGGCATCAAACCTATCCCGGTGGTAATGTCTACTGTGCAACCAAAGCTGCTGTCAGAGCAATTTCTGAAGGTTTAAAACAAGACCTCTTAGGAACGCAGGTACGTGTAACTTCCGTCGATCCTGGTATGGTAGAAACGGAATTTAGCGAGGTGCGCTTTCACGGAGATGCTGAACGCGCCAAAAAGGTCTACCAAGGAGTTACACCCCTGACAGCAGATGATGTGGCTGATGTGATATTTTTCTGCGTGACGCGATCGCCCCATGTGAATATTAATGAAGTTGTGTTGATGCCTGTTGACCAAGCTAGCGCTACCCTAGTTAATCGACGAACTTGAGGCAAGAGGCAGGGGGCAGGGGGCAGGGGGCAGGGAGCAGGGGGCAGGGGGCAGGGAGCAGGGAGCAGGGGGCAGGGAGCAGGGGGCAGGGAGAGCAAGCCTTTCTCCTCTGAGCTATGGTGTACACACAAGTCTCTTGATCTGCACGTTTGTTGTATCGACCTGCATCTTTGTTGCATCAACCTGCACGTTTGTTGTATCGACCTGCATCTTTGTTGCATCAACCTGCACGTTTGTTGTATCGACCTGCATCTTTGTTGCATCGACCTACAAAAATTAACCTATCCTACGTTACGCAGCAACTTTAAAAGACTTGTGTGTACATTCTAGTCCTTTGGGTAAAGCAAAGGGGAACATGGGTATAAAAGCCTCGTCCTAGAAGGACGCAAGACTTGGGCAGAGTACAAGCTCTATCTCAGTCTCTCCCCTGCTCCCCTGCTCCCTGCCCTCTGCCCCCTGCCCCCTGCCCCCTGCCCTCTGCCCCCTGCCCCCTGCCCCCTGCCCCCTGCCTCTTTTAATGTGTTATCAAAATTACATAAGAGACTTAAAGCGTGACTTTGCGTATACTCCTAACTGGGGGTTACTTCCTCCTTAGTTGCCAATACACTCAATCAATCGATCATGCAACCACCCATTACAGTTGGCACTGTCTTGCAAAACCGTTACCGCATAATTCAAATTCTCGGACAAGGAGGATTTGGTAGAACCTATCTGGCAGAAGACCAGAGGCGCTTTAACGAACTTTGTGCGATCAAAGAATTGATTTCAACAGCAACGGAGACTTTGGCTTTGCAGAAAGCACAAGAGCTTTTTCACCGAGAAGCTGCCATTTTGTATCAAATTGAACATCCACAAGTTCCTAAATTTCGGGAAAGATTTGAGCAAGACGAGCGCTTGTTTTTGGTGGAAGACTATGTTGCAGGTCAGACTTACCGCAATATGCTGGATGAACGGCTAGCTGTTGGTCGAACTTTCACAGAGGCTGAAATCTTGCAGCTAATACAGTCGTTATTGCCTGTTTTAGAGCATATTCACAGCCGAGGGATTATTCACCGCGATATCTCGCCAGAAAACATTATTTTGCGAGATAGTGACGCGAAACCTGTGTTAATTGACTTTGGGGTGGTAAAGGAACTAGCAACACGTTTGCGATCGCCAGAGAGCGCTATGCCAGAAACCACTGTGGGAAAATTAGGCTACTCTCCGAGTGAACAAATGCAAACGGGGGGAGCTTACCCTAGCAGTGACTTGTATGCTTTAGCGGTGAGTGCGATTGTTTTGCTGACTGGTAAAGAACCAAGGGAGTTATTTGACGAAAACCAACTAACTTGGAATTGGCAGCGATGGGTAAAAGTAAGTCCGCGATTTGCCCAAGTTTTGAATCGAATGTTGAATCATCTACCGAGCGATCGCTATCAAAGTGCTGCTAGTGTATCTCAAGCACTACAACCTTTAGAGCAAGTCAGCCTTCCTCCCCTGAATGCGTCGAACTTGCAGACAATGGCTGTTGGTCGCCGTCCTGACTCAGTACCACCAGCTTCGCCAAAGAAACAACCCGATCCTGTGATTCCACCAAGTTCTACTAGTTCAGTCTTGGATAATCCATTAGCGATCGGGGCAATTGCCACTGCTGTAGTGATCGTTGCCGGATTTGGTTCTTGGGCACTGGTAAGTTCTATCCGCAGTCAGTCAAAACCATCACCAACAGAGACACTTCCGCAAAATTTCCCTTCACCAGTTATTTCTGGTGGTACTACATTCACAGCCACACCCACACCTACTACTGAGCAACCTATTTCTAAGCGGCTCAATCTCGGAGCAAATAAAACAGTCACAGTTACAGATACTCTTAAAACGAATCAAATCATCCAATATACTTTTTTTGGGCGGCAAGGTGAAAAGTTAACTGCGTTTATTGACCCAGGAACCAACGTATTGCTAAAAGTTTTAAGTCCTAATGAACCAGTCAATAATAATACCCAACCAGTAACAGCTTATGAAGGAATATTGCTGGTTACTGGTAGGTATACTATTGAATTAACACTGGTTTCAGGAGTTGCCGAAAGCAATTACAACCTGAATGTTTCATTAGAAAAACCAGTCATACCAACTCCGACAGCAACACCGACTCCGATTCCTACAGAGACACCGTTCCCAATTCCTACAGAAACACCGATTCCAATTCCTACACAGACACCGATTCCAATTCCCACAGAAACACCGATTCCAATTCCCACACAGACACCGATTCCAATTCCTACAGAGACACCGTTACCAATTCCCACACAGACACCGATTCCAACTCCGACCATTGGTGAAACACCAACCTTGCCGCCGACTGATGGAACACAACCATTTTCTGGCCAAAGAAATTAATGTTAAATACACTACTAGTTACTGGAACTGATACCGAAGCTGGCAAAACTGTTTTAACAACAGCGTTAGCAGCCTATTGGCAAAAATATTACCCACACCGTAGTTGGGGAATCATGAAACCGATTCAATCAGGAATTGGCGATCGCGAATGGTATCAAAAGCTATTTACGCTAGAACAATCCTCAGAGGAAATTACACCGTTATACTTTGAAGCACCTTTAGCGCCTCCCATCGCCGCCGCCCGAGAAAATCGCCAAGTTGATTTAGGAGTGGTTTGGCAAGCTTTGTCCAAGTTGCGATCGCATCGTGATTTTGTGCTTGTAGAAGCTTTAGGAGGGTTAGGTTCGCCTGTAACTGAGGAGTTAACGGTGGCTGATTTAGCAGGGGAATGGCGTTTACCAACAGTATTAGTAGTGCCAGTTAGATTAGGTGCGATCGCTCAAGCAGTGGCCAATGTCGCATTAGCTACGCGATCGCGCATCAATCTCAAAGGCATTATTTTGAACTGTGTACAACCCCGAACTGATGCAGAAATAGCCGATTGGACACCACAGCAATTGATTCAATCGCTTACTAACACGCCAGTTTTAGGCTGCTTGCCCTATCTAGATAACCTGACTGATTTAGATAAACTTGCTCAAGTAGCATCAGATTTAGATTGGGAAACATTGATGCTTTGAATTGGGAATTGGGCATTGGAAATTGGGGATAGTTATTCTCCTTGTCCCCCTGCCCCCTGCCCCCCGCCCCCTGCCCCATTCCCCAATCCCTTACTATAGATGTCATCCAAGTGCCATGTCTTAGTCACAGAAGCGTCACTAACATAAGTTACTTTGTCGGTGTTTGATTAAAAGTAAATTATTTACGCCTGATATGATGCTTTCTTTTGTGGTGGCGAGTGCAGTCTGTGGCAATGGTAGTGAAGTGAATCTAGACTTTGCTAACCTTAGCTGGATTGACGTAATTATTTTAGGCATCGTTCAGGGAATTACAGAACTACTACCAATTAGCAGTACTGCTCATTTGCGGATAGTGCCAACTCTACTGGGACTGAAAGATCCGGGATCTGCTTTTTCAGCAGCAATGCAGTTAGCTAGCTTGAGTGCTGTTTTAGTCTATTTTTGGCAAGACTTAAAAAAATTAACCGGAGAGACGGTTAGAGCAATTAGCGGACAAGACTATCAATCTAGTTCTTTGCAACTGATGTTGGGCTTATTAATTGGAACCTTGCCCATTGCTGTGGCTGGCGTGCTACTCAAACCAATTCTGAACGCTTGTAACTCACCAATGCGAGGGTTAGTAGTTATCGGTGCGGCTTCAATTATTATGTCAGCATTGCTAGCGATCGCTGAAAAACGTGGAGGACGCGATCGCACTTTCAACAACCTCACCCTCTGGGATGGCATTTGGGTAGGAGTTGCTCAAGCTTTTGCTTTGATACCTGGCGTTTCTCGCTCTGGTTCCACCCTCACTGCTGGGTTATTTTTGGGTATGGAACGGGAGACATCTGCCCGATTTTCTTTTTTATTGGGTTTACCAGCCGTGATTTTAGCCGGTGCTGTGGAACTCCATACTCTTACAAAAGCAGGACTGAG
Organism: Nostoc sp. DedVER02; assembly: GCF_034530675.2. Classification (NCBI taxonomy): domain Bacteria; kingdom Bacillati; phylum Cyanobacteriota; class Cyanophyceae; order Nostocales; family Nostocaceae; genus Nostoc; species Nostoc sp. DedVER02. The sequence goes on along the minus strand of NZ_JAVRCP020000056.1, from coordinate 12,601 downwards.
TACAGTCGGTTGGTTAACTTTGTTGGTAGGCTTAATCTCCGCTAGCATTTCCGCTTTTGCCGCAATTTGGGGACTCCTTCGCTACCTGGAAAAACGCAGTACCTGGATTTTTGTTTTCTACCGTTTGGCGATGGGTGTATTTTTAATAGTTGCTGTCATGGCTGGTTGGTTGCAGAATTAATTTTCACAAAATTGGCGGTAATCCGATCTTTTCAAGGTGTATCTGGATAGCCGCTCGCCGCAGGTATCGCTTTTTGGAAAAAACTTTTTGGTTTACTGGTGAAGAAGATTCCTGATGATGATTCTTCGCCATTCCCTACGATAAACTAAGTTAGCTGTACTTAAAACTAGCTTGTCTTCATAATGGTTTCTACCTTTCCCAATCCCTCTTCTATCGATCTATCTCGCATCCGGTTGGCAATTCGCTCATTGCAACCACAATTGGTAGAGTGGCGGCGGCGATTGCATCAACAACCAGAGTTGGGTTTTCAAGAAAAACTGACTGCTGAGTTTATATCACAAAAGCTGCAAGAGTGGGGAATTGAGCATCAAACTGGCATTGCTCACACTGGTATTGTTGCCATGATTACAGGTAACAAACAAGGTGCAGAGAAAGTTTTAGGGATTCGGGCAGATATGGATGCTTTGCCAATCCAAGAACTTAACGAAGTACCCTACAAATCGCAGCATGATGGAGTGATGCACGCTTGTGGACACGATGGACATACTGCGATCGCATTAGGTACAGCTTACTATCTCCAGCAGCATCGCCAAGACTTCTCCGGTACTGTGAAAGTTATTTTTCAGCCAGCAGAAGAATCACCCGGTGGTGCAAAGCCGATGATTGAAGCTGGGGTACTGAAAAATCCTGATGTTGACGCAATTATCGGTTTGCACTTGTGGAATAACTTACCCTTGGGAACAGTGGGTGTGCGGGCTGGGGCGTTGATGGCTGCTGTAGAGTCCTTTAACTGCACAATTTTGGGCAAAGGTGGACATGGCGCACTACCCCATCAAACTGTAGATTCTGTGGTAGTTGCTGCCCAAATTGTAAATGCTTTGCAAACCATTGTCGCTCGAAATGTCAATCCCATTGATTCGGCAGTGGTGACAGTGGGTGAACTTCATGCTGGAACTAGGGGAAATGTGATTGCTGATACAGCAAGAATGAGTGCCACTGTCAGGTATTTTAATCCTAGTTTGAAGGGCTTTTTCAACCAGCGTGTTGAGCAGATTATTGCTGGAATTTGTCAAAGTCATGGTGCGAGTTATGACTTAGAATACTGGGCACTTTATCCACCAGTAATTAATGATATTAAGATAGCAGAATTGGTGCGAACTGTAGCAGAAGAAGTGGTAGAAACGCCGTTAGGAATTGTGCCAGAATGCCAAACTATGGCTGCTGAGGATATGTCATTTTTCTTGCAAGAGGTTCCTGGTTGCTATTTCTTTTTAGGTTCTGCGAATCCAGAGAAAGATTTGGCGTATCCTCATCATCATCCCCGGTTTGATTTTGACGAAACGGCCTTGGGAATGGGTGTGGAAATATTCGTTAGATGCGTAGAGAAGTTTTTTAGTTGAGTGGGTGTAAATTAGCTATTTTTAATTTATTTAATACAATTCAGATAAGACCAAAACACTTGTATAGACGGCGATTTATCGCGTCTTTAAAAACCAATTATCTACACCAATAACTCTTAATTGAACCGTACTTGAATTTTTATTAAAAAAATACCATTTCAATTGATGATTGCAACACATCCTTGGCAAAAGACGCGATTCATCGCGTCTCTACAAATGGTCTATTTGTTGCATTCTTTTTTCACAATTAGTATAACTATATAAAAAGCCGGAGTTTTTACCTCTGGTTTTATCACTTTATAGTTTGTCGACACCTAAAATTAATTATTTTCCTGCTTATCTAACCAAATAAATAAATCATCTAGAGATGAAATTCTCAAAAGCATCCTTCCTCATGCTTCTAGCTTTTCCTTGTTTAAAACTTGAACTCTCTCAATAATTGACGAATCTATTTCACCAAAACGTTCATTAAGTAAAGATATACAGAATCTAACCGCTTCTTTTTGTTCGCCCTTCTGCAAAATATCCTGATAAATGACTGACTCCTGCATAAGATCCTCGCTCAATAACTGACAAATAAAATCCTTTTCAAATGTTTGCGGGATTCATCAGCAAAACCTGATTTTAAGCGATCGCGGTCTTCGTTACTTAACTGATTGAGCAAATTGGAATCCAATGTTTTAATCACAACATTCTTGCCATCCCGATCCTCAGCAAGATAAGTAATCGCAAAGTTCCCCTGTCCTAACTGTTGCTTAATTTCATACCGATCGCGGTGTAACTTTTGTCCAGATGCCCAAGTCATTCGTTAATTATCTCAGAAAGTTATATTAATTTTTGCATACAGCAATTCTCCTGTGGATGTAATACAGGTTCTCTCAACAAATGTTCTGTAGCTTGTACAGCTGTTATGCTTGCTTCAGAAAATGTAATATGACGCGATCGCAGAAGTTGTGTTATAAACACGGGCAAAGTCTTACAAAATACGAAAATCTTTACTATAAAGCTTTTTCGTTAAATGCGTAACTCCTATATCAATGGCATCAAATGCTACTGTAACCAATCAAACTTTAGCGTTTAATCATCAGTAATCTTTAAAAAAATAGAAAAAATAATGTTAAGTATCCCTATTAACCTAAATTTACCTCGTACACCCCGATTAATAACTTCCTTACCCGGCCCTCGCGCTCAAGCAATTGTACAACGCGATCGCGCCGTCACTTCCCCTTCTTACACCCGCGATTACCCGTTAGTAGTATCTCGCGGTCAGGGTTGTATGGTAGAAGATGTGGATGGCAATGTATTTCTGGATATGACCGCAGGTATAGCCGTTACCGCCACCGGACACGCCCACCCGGAAGTTGTCAAAGCAATTCAAGAACAATCCGAACGTCTGCTGCACATGTCAGGGACGGATTTTTATTATGAACCGATGGTGGAATTAGCGGAACAATTAGCGATTCGCGCCCCTTTTCCTCAACTACACAGTAACAGTGCATTCCCCGCAAAAGTATTTTTTACCAATTCCGGGGCAGAGTCAAACGAAGGAGCGCTTAAACTAGCTCGATATTACACCAAGCGATCGCTAATTGTAGCCTTCTTAGGCGCATTTCACGGACGCACCTATGGGGCAATGTCTCTGACGGGTTCCAAAGCAGTGCAACGAGCGAATTTTGGTCCTTTAGTTCCTGGGGTGACACATATTCCCTACGGCACTCACGCCAGCTTAGATTACCTGGAACAACAGCTATTTGGGACAATTTTACCACCGCAAGAAGTAGCCGCGATCGTAGTTGAACCGATTCAGGGAGAGGGTGGGTATATCGTACCAGAGGATGGTTTCTTAAAACGGATTCGGGATATTTGCGATCGCCACGGTATTCTGATGGTAGTGGATGAAGTGCAAGCGGGAATGGGGCGGACTGGTCGCTTATTTGCGATCGAGCATTGGGGAGTGATGCCTGATATTATTACTACTGCTAAAGGTATCGCCAGTGGTTTGCCATTAGGAGCGATACTTGCCAGACCAGAGTTAATGACTTGGCCTCCAGGTTCTCACGCTACCACATTTGGCGGTAATCCCGTTGCTTGTGCTGCTGGTATTGCCACATTGCGATTGTTAGAAAGTGGTGAGACAGCGCTGCGGGAGGGTTTCCCTCCACAGGCGACTGCGAACCCGAAGGGTTTGATGGCAAACGCTACCCAGATGGGAGAATTTTTACAAGCTAGCCTTACCGAATTGCACCAAAGATTTCCCAAAGTATCACCGCCACGAGGTAAAGGTTTGATGGTTGCGGTAGATTTATTAGATGAACAAGGTAATCTAGATCGTGAATTGCGCGATCGCATTATCCAAGAAGCATTTTTACGCGGTTTATTATTACTAGGTTGCGGTAAAGCAGCAATTCGTTTCTGTCCTCCTCTAGTTATAGACAGCGACCAAATTCAAATCGCCCTTCAAATTATTAGCGAGATTTTAAGTTCTTAGGGGAGTAGGGAATAACAAATGACAAATGACAAATGACAAATGACAAATGACCAATGACAAATGACTAATAAAATCGTCCTTAATTTATGGAATTTACTTTGGCAAAATTACATTACCAGAGTAAATCATGCCCGTACCTACCAGCAAATGATTACTGCTGCGGGTGGGACTGTCGCCAACGACCACATCGCCTTTCGGTCTTTACGTTTATTAGTAGATAGTCCGCAGGGTCAAGTTAACTTAGGAATTGACTATCTCGCACAACTTGCAGAAGCTTTAGGTTATGTGGCGGCTGGAGAGTATAATTTTGCTCAAACTCATCTCTATGCCCGTCATTATCATCATCCGCAACAAGAGGAATTTAACTTACCCAAACTCTTTATCAGCGAATTAATTGTTGATGAATTGCCTGCTAATATTGCTCAACTCATCTCTAAAACAGTATCTACAATCCCAAACCAATTGATCTCACCCGTTACTCTTTTACAAAAAGACGCGAAGATTGAAACCATTGCTAAACAACTCCAGCCAGTCTTCACCCGTCCTTGGCAACCTCCCAAGCGTTCTGTTGTCGAAGAAGTCAATCAGGTTACTCAGTATGGGGCTTGGGTGTTACTGCACGGATATGCTGTCAACCACTTTACAGGCTACATCAACAGACAGAACACCCCAGAATATCCAGATATTGATACTACTGCTAGTGGTTTGGCTAAACTGGGTGTACCGATGAAAGCAGAGATAGAGGGAAATGTTGCTTGTGGTTTGCGGCAAACTGCAACTCAAGCAGTAACGGAAATGGTGACAGTATTAGATGATAACACTGGCGCAGAAATTCAGATCCCTTGGACTTACGCCTATTATGAAATTGCCCAACGCTATCTAGTAGAAGTGGAATCTGGAAAACAAGTACTTTTCGATGCTTTTCTAGGAAGCAATGCCCAGCAATTGTTTGAAATGACTCGTTTATCTAAATAGCCCAGATTAACCCAGATTTCTCACCACATCTCTCAAAGCCCGCGCTTGTGCAGGGGAGCAGGGGTGCAGGGAAGAGTTCAAATACCAAGTTCTTTCCCCTCTGCCCCTCTGCCCTTCTGCCCTCGATCTTGTGAGAAATCCGGGATTAAGAGGGAATAGGGAACGGGAAACTCTTAACAAGGGAATCCCCATAATTAAAAACTGTACTAATACTGCACATATCTATCTTTAGGCATAGAAAAATTTCATTCTGATTTCATTTTTTTACGAAAAGCTATGAATAGGGTGAACAGTAAGACATTTCAGACATTTATATACCTTCATTGGTGACAAGCGATCGCTAAAAATATGTTAGTCAAGGGTAAAATTTTTTGGTTGAGGCTTTCCCGTCAGTTGGTTCAACCGAGGCGCTTGGCTTTCGTGGAAGCTTGCCTAATTGGTCTAGTTTCTGGGTTAGCGGCAGTTCTTTTAGGACAGGCAGTGGATTGGGCAGGTGCATTGCGAGTGCGTGTTTCTTACCTTTTGCCTGCCTACTTGGTGCTACCAGGTATTGGACTAGTAGGAGGACTTTTAGCTGGTTGGCTAGTAGAGCGCTTCGCACCGGAAGCATCAGGTAGTGGAATGTCTGAAGTCAAAGCGGTATTGGCTCGCGTGCCAATGCCCTTAAATCTGCGGATTGCTTTGGTGAAGTTGATCAGCGCTACTTTAGTGTTGGGTTCGGGAATGCCTTTAGGACGGGAAGGGCCAACTGTCCAAATTGGGGCAGCTTTGGCAAATCAACTGAGTAATTGGGCACCGACTTCACCAGAGCATCGTCGCCAACTGATCGCCGCCGGAGCCGGGGCTGGGTTGGCTGCGGCTTTTAATGCACCGATCGCAGGTGTGCTTTTTGTAGTGGAAGAATTACTCCAAGATGTGTCAGGTATCACTCTTGGTACTGCGATTTTGGCTTCTTTCATCGCTTCAGTCATTTCCCGGCTCTATGGTAGTCATAGCCTGGATCTGAATCATCTGAATCTAGGTCTTCCCGATACAACTTTCTTCGCTCAAGAAATCCCTTTCTACTTAATTTTGGGAGTTCTAGCGGGACTTCTAGGCATTCTATTTAATAAAGGTATTCTTGAGAGTCTAGCAATTAACCGCCGCCTACACGTGAGTTTACCCTGGCGAATTGGAATTGCTGGGTTAGTAAGTGGTGTGGCGATCGCTTTATTACCTGCTACCTTTCGCGATCATGCTGGGCTGAGAGAAATTCTGCTTGTGGGTAGTGCTAATTGGTCATTTGCAGCGATCGCTCTTTTAGTTCAGTTTACCCTAATTATTTTTACTTACGGCTCTGGAGCGCCAGCAGGTTTACTAGTTCCAACCTTAGCGTTGGGAGCTGCCCTTGGTTACTTAGTGGGTGCTGTTGAACACAGTTTACTGGGAATGAGTGCTGCAACAGTCTACGCTCATGTGGGTATGGCTGCCTTTTTTAGCGCCGTCTCTAAAGTACCAATTACAGCAGTCGTCATTGTATTTGAGATGACAACAGATTTCAATCTGGTGCTACCGCTCATGATTGCGTCTGTGGTTGCCTATTTAGTAGCGGAAAAAATCGATCGGCGATCGCTCTACGACCTTTTACTAGAGTGGAAAGGAATTCACATCACCAAGGAGCCTAGCACAGAGGGACTTCTAGCACAACTCAGTGCCGTAGATGTGATGCAACGGCGTGTGGAAACTCTCTCTAGCCAAATGAGTACTGATGAAGCAGTACAGGCATTTTCTCACTCTCACCATCGCAACTTCCCAGTTTTAGAAAATGGTAAAGTTGTTGGCATTGTCACTCAAAAAGATTTAGTTAATATTGCTTCAGAACAGTTAGGCAAAGATACAACTATTAGCGAGATTATGACACCAGAGCCAGTGACAGTAACTCCCACAGCTACACTGGCTCATGTACTGCATATACTTAATCGTTATCATCTCAGCTGTTTACCTGTTACAGAAAATCGCAAGCTCATAGGAATTATTACTCGTAGTGATATTATCCGTGTAGAAGCAGAGCAACTTAGTGGTAATAGCGAACAAATAGAACGTAAATCAGCACCTTCTTATGTAGTTTACCAAACTCGCGCTCCGGCTACAGGTAAAGGAAGGTTGTTAGTACCACTTTCACATCCTCAGACAGCCGAGACTTTATTGGAAATGGCAGTTGCGATCGCCAAAGATCGCAATTACGAAATAGAATGCCTACAAGTGATTACCGTTCCGTCTAGCCGCATCCCATCAGAAACACCAGTGCAAATCAGCAAAAGTCTTCAACTTTTGCAACGGGCAATACTTTTAGGAGAGAATTTGCGGATTCCCGTTCACACCCAGATCCGAGTTGCCCATAATGTTGCTGGAGCAATTTTGGAGACTGTCAAAGAACGACATATTGACTTGGTGTTGATGGGATGGAAAGGCAGTACATCAACTCCTGGTAGAGTTTTTAGCCGAGTGGTGGATACCATAATTCGACAGGCTCCTTGTGATGTTATCTTGGCTAAATTGGATGATAAAAGATCCTTTGACCGTTGGTTGTTGCCAATGGCAGGTGGCCCTAACTCCAGCCAAGCAATTAAGTTATTACCTGCTTTGGCTTCTTTAAGTACATCGCCCCAAATCAAGCTATGTCAAGTTTTCCAGCCGACTAACTCGATTCCTGATACAACATTACTCGATAAATCTGTCCACTTTCTGCAACGCCGAGTTAGTGGTAAAGTGATGGCTACTCCAGTTCGTGCCAATTCTGTTTCTGAAGCTGTTCTTAATTGTGCAAAACTTGACAACAGTGATGTGATTGTCTTAGGGGCTAGCCGTGAAAGTCTACTGCAACAAGCGATTCAAGGAAATATTGCCGAGAATATTTCTCGCAAGAGTAATTGCACAGTGATTATGGTCAAAACTTAATTACATAGGTGCAACCTTAGCCGTAGCGCAAATCATCGCATTGTGTTGTTCCGAACCCCTAGCAGGACAAGCACATTGGAGTTTAAGACTGTTAACCAAAGAAATTCACAAAAGAAACATTATCACAGAAATTTCTAGAGAGACAGTGCGAAACCTCTTAAAAAAAACGAATTACGACCGTGGAAAACACAAAGATTTTGTATCCCAGAGCGGGACTTAGCTCGTTTTGTCTGCTAAATGGAAGTAGTTTTGGATATTTACAGTCAAGAGCATAGTGAGTCGGAACCGCTTATATGTATGGATGAAGCGGCTATACAGTTAACGGGACATGTCTTCTTGCCGATTCGAGCCGAACCTGGTCATGATGCAACACTTTTCGGTTAAAGGGGAAAGGTAAAAGGGAAAAGGTTTAAATGCACCCTTTGCCCCTTACCCTTTACCCTTTTCCCAAACCGCCAAAGTGGTGTTTGGCACTTATCCGAAAAGTATTGGGTATTGGGTCATGATGAAAAAGAAGATTATCACTACATTCCCTATTACCTATTATTTACCCCTTCGGAGTAGGTAAATTTAAATGCAGAACAACTAGCATCATAGTATGCGACTCCAAAGTGCTAGAACTATATTTCAACGTCAGCTGACTAGAGCGATCGCTCTACCCAGCCTTTTTTTGTTGCTGTTTTCTGGGATTTCGCAGTGGCAGGTTAGCCGTTTGTTTTCAGCACTGCAATGGGTAGACCATACACACCAGGTAATTGGTCAGGCATACCAAACCCAGACACTCCTAGAAGACTTGGAAACAGGATTACGTGGCTATATGCTCACAGGTGAGCAACAATTCCTAGAGCCTTATTTAAAAGCTAAACCGACTATTGATCCCACTTTTCAAGAATTAAGTAATTTAGTATCGGATAATCCCAGTCAAGAGCGAAGTATCCATCAACTGATTAGCGAATATGATAATTGGAAACTTTTAATATCTTTGCCACTGAAACGTTATCAGCTAGGCGACGAGGTATCTTTGTTGAACCTCAAGGCTCGTAAACAGCGAATAGACGCTATCCGCCGTCACATTAATGATTTTATTGCCACAGAAGAACAGCTACTAGCCCAGCGCAATGAAACGGTACGTGAGACAACAATACAGCTAAGTGTAAGCAGTATTATTTTGGCACTGGGAATTGGCATTATTCTAACTTCATCTATTAAACAACAAATCTTCAAGGTGTCAAGAAGTTATGAAGATGCTTTGAAAACGGCAATTGAGCAAACTCAAATTGTGCAATACTCTGCTCAACGCCTTGCTGATTTGCATGAAATTGATCGGGCGATTTTATCAACTACACCTAGTAATCAAATTATACAAATTGCTTTAAAACGGTTGCGTCAACTCGTAAATTGCCAACAAGCATTTTTGGTGTTATTCGATTTAGAAACCAAAACAACTCAGGTGATTGAAAGTGGCAGTGATGGCGTATTCCAGTCTGCTGAAGGTATAGCCCTGCCCATGGAAGACTTTGCTGCTATTGAAGTTTTACAGCAGCGACAAATTCGTTTGATTCAAGACATTGCTCAATTAGAGCAACGATCGCCAATTCTAGAACAAATGCTAGCGGCAGGGTTGCATAGTTGCTTAACTATTCCGATGCAGATTCAGGGAGCTTTGATAGGTGAACTTTATCTTGTCAGTACTGACGTTAAGGCTTTTAGTAGCGAAAATCGGCAGACGGCTTGTGAAGTCACAGAACAGTTAGCGATCGCCATTCAACAATCTCAACTCCGTCAACAACTGCAAACTTATGCCGAAGAACTAGAGCATCGTGTTTTAGAACGCACTGGCCAACTACAAGAAAGTAATCAAGACTTGGAAGCTTTTAGTTACTCCATTTCTCATGACTTGCGCGCACCTTTACGCACTATACAAGGCTTTGCTCAGGCATTACAAGAAGACTACGGCAGTCAACTAGATTCTTTTGGAGAAAGCTACCTCAACTATATTAATGAAGGTGCCATGCAAATGGACGGCTTAATTACTGATTTGCTGTCTTACAGCCGTCTGAGTCGAAGCGAAATTGAAATTCAACCCGTTGACTTAGTTGTTGTAGTTAACGAAGCACTCAAAAAATTACAAGAACAAATCCAGGAAAGACAAGCTCAAATTACAGTTGACATTCCTTTAGTGCAGGTAATGGCTCACTATCCTACACTGATCCAAGCGCTCATAAATTTGATTAGCAACGCCATCAAGTTTGTCCAACCAGGCGTATTACCTTTAATACATATTTACTCCCAAGAGTATATTCAAGAAGATAAAAGTTGGATCAAATTGTGGGTAGTTGACAATGGTATCGGCATTGCGCCAGAACATCAGGAACGTATTTTCCAAGTATTTGAACGACTTCATGGTATAGAAATTTATCCAGGGACAGGTATTGGGTTAGCTATTATACGTAAAGCCTTAGAAAAAATGGGTGGTTTTTCTGGTGTAGAATCGCAGCTAGGTCAAGGCAGTCGCTTCTTTTTTAGTTTGCCAAAAGTTGTTTTGAAGAACAATTACATTAGTTCTTAATACTTGCGACAGAAGACAAAAAATTCAGGATTGCTTAGGTTTATTACAGGGTAAATCTCAGTGTTTTTGGGCATTGAGACATATTTTAAGTGAATTTTAAAGCAAAGTTAGACAACACGATTTTATGTCAAAGAGCTAACACTGATAAGCAGTCAGGTAGATGTAAAATCTCAATTATTTAGGAGAAATTGCTGAGATATGAAAATGCTATTAACTACAGGCATGAAATGAATTCTTTACAGGCACAGGACACAATTTTATTAGTAGAGGATAATCCAAAAGATATTCTTTTGATCCAAAGAGCTTTCCGCAAAGCTGGCATTATTAACCCACTTCAAGTAGTGAACGATGGAGATGCGGCTGTGCTTTACTTATCTGGAAAGGAACCTTATAGCGAACGTAGCCATTATCCTTTACCAGTACTGGTATTACTCGATCTCAAACTTCCGCGCCGCTCTGGGGCTGAGGTTTTGATGTGGTTACGGCAGCAACCTATACTTAAACGGATGCCAGTCGTGGTTCTGACTTCTTCACGGGAATATGCCGACGTTAATCACCTTTATGACTTAGGTGTTAACGCTTATATGGTCAAACCTGTTGCTTTTAATAATTTAGTCGAAATTATCGATATTCTTAACCGACATTGGATAGTTTTTAATGAGAAACCACAAATTGGAACTGCATAAATTATTCTTGTTAGCTTACATATTATCTTTAAAAACCTGAAGTTGAAATGGTATTACACATTCTTCTGATAGACGATAATCCTCACGATCGCTTGTTAGCAATTCACGCATTGCAACAAGAGTTTGCCGATCTTAAAATTACGCAAATTATTCGTCCAGAAGAACTAGAAGAGGCGTTATCAATCGGAAATTTTGATGTAGTAATTACTGACTATCAACTGCGATGGAGTGATGGTATAACTGTTGTGCAAAAATTTAAAAGCCGTTATCCCGAACTGCCGATAGTGATGTTTACGAATAGCGGTTCAGAAGAAATTGCAGTAAAGGCGATGAAGTCAGGATTAGACGATTACGTGGTTAAGTCTGCGCGTCATTATATGCGCTTACCTATAGCGGTACGTTTTGCAGTAGAACGGGCTGCAACTAAACGTAAAGTTCAAGGTCTAGAATTGCGCTTTCAAACCCTGCTCGATCAACTAAATGTAGGAGTTTATCGGCTGACAGTAGATGATGTTTTATTAGAAAGTAATGCTGCATTTCTGCATCTGCTGGGTATAAATTCCTTAAATAAAATTCCAGAAAGCCACACCCTTGCGCCTTACTTTCAGCCAGAAGATTATGCCACACTCTTGCAAGAACTCAAGCAAACTGGCGATTCACCCGAACGCGAAGTACTTTTACAGCGAGCGGATGGCAATGAAATTTGGGTGCGAATTAGTCAGACTTCGATCGCAAACAATGAGATTACGGTAATTGATGGCATCATTGAGGACATTACGGCACGTAAGCAGACAGAGCAAGAACGAGAACAATTGCTGCAACTAGAACAAGCTGCACGGGCAGAAGCAGAAGCAACTAACCGAATTAAAGATGAATTTCTTAGCGTCTTATCTCATGAATTGCGATCGCCACTTAATCCTATACTCGGTTGGTGTAAGCTACTTACTAACAACCAATTAAAAGAGTCTAAAAAAACTGAAGCTATAGCCATTATTGAGCGCAATGCAAAATTGTTGGCTCAAATGATAGAAGACCTTTTAAATATTTCTCAAATTCTGCAAGGTAAACTCACCCTAAATATTTACTCTGTAGATTTAGTATCTATAATTTCGCTAGTGCTAGAGAGTGTTCAGTTAGCAGCCCAAGCTAAAAATATTCAACTGCACAGTGTTTTAACACCGAACGCATGTTTTGTTTTGGGAGATCCCACTCGTTTACAGCAAGTATTTTGGAATTTGCTGTTTAATGCTATTAAGTTTACACCTGCTGGCGGTACTGTAGAAATTCGCTTATACCAATTCTTTATGAAGCTGCGCTAAATAAGGCTTCAAGGATAAAGTCGTAAGAAGTAAGAGAAGCAATCAT
>NZ_JAVRCP020000055.1:0-39489 GCF_034530675.2 Nostoc sp. DedVER02 | reverse complement strand
ATGATTGCTTCTCTTACTTCTTACGACTTTATCCTTGAAGCCTTATTTAGCGCAGCTTCATAAAGAATTGGTATAAGACAAAATTGTTTGATTAAGCAACTCATATCATGTCCGCCAAATTACCCATAATAAAAGAACCCCACCCCCAACCCCTCCCCGCTTTTCGGGAGGGGAGACAAAGCACAGCTTTGGCGGGGTGGGGTTCTTCGGGTTTAATAAGCAATCAAGCGGACATGATATCAGAAGTGAGCAGATGAAGAAGCAGAAGAAAACTTTTTAATGCCCAATTCCCAATCCCCAATTCTTTAAAAGAAATCAGCCATCCAAGGCGAAGCACCTGCAAATATTTGCGTAGCTGCTAAAATAGCCGATTCTGTCCCATCCAGTTTTCCTGCTATTTGCAAATGGTAGGGAGTAAACAAGCTTGCATACAATGGTGCTAATTCCCGGATATCTATTTGCAATTCACCCTTTCCGCCTCTTGTGACTTCTCCACGTCCGTTGGCAATAGAAAGAACGAATTTACCATTATTTCCAGTTAGCAAATTATCTTGAATTTCTAGGTGCAATTGGGTTTGGATTCCCGGTGGATAACCACGCAATTCCAATGCCTTAACTACATCTATTATCCGCAGCAGCCAACGACTCGTAGTTTTAATTTTGGCAGTTTGCTCTGGTAGCAGCAATGTCAAAGAATCAATTGCAGAACTCTTCCATCGCACCTGCTGAATTTGAGAACGATGATTTGCTAGAAAAGACCAGAAGGTTTTTGCAGCTGCAACTGTACTCAGTACCCAATCTTTCACGAGGAGGATTTCACCATCATTTGTTCGCTGTTGAGTAAAGATGATGTAGCCTTGAGGTTTGTCTTTAGTACCAATCAAATAGCTATAAACTATTTCCTTCTCATTTGGTTGGATTATTCGCTCCCAGATTGCTGGATGTCGGTCTAAATATCCATGCGTTTGTCTCGCTTGCTGCTGATATAGCTCATGAAAGACTTCATGATTGATATTTTCTACTAGTTGTAAAGGTAGGGGTTGCTCCCGCACTTGGATATTCTGGGTAGCAATTTCCCAAATACACCAACTACCCCCCTGCTCATAACCTACTTTGCGGTACAAAGTTTGAACGGCTGGATAAAGAGCCGAGATCGGTATACCTCTATCGTAAAGTTCTTTAAGGGTGTTTTGCATGAGAGCGATCGCAACTCCTGAACCACGATACTCTGGAGCAATGCCCACTACGGCAATTCCTGTCATTGGTACACGTTGACCACCCCACCACTGACCCATGTTAAGAGTTGCTAATCCACCGGCTAATTGTTCCGATTCCCGAATAATGCGGAAATTTTCTATGCCAATCTGCTTAATATAAGCTTCCTCGCCATCAAGGGCGCTGATGAAACACTGCTCAAGGATATGTTTCAGCTGCTTGATATCCTGTGGATGGGCGAGAGTGCTGTATTCAAATTGAGCTATCATCTCTTATACCATGAGTGTTACAAAACCAAAATCATGCTACGATGCATGTTTTTTGAATGCTTAATCAACTTAGTACACAAAGGAAAGATTAATGCAGTTTGTATTTGCAGATATGGGATACTTAGTAAAGTTACTTCATCTCTAAGTTAATTTACGTAACAAAACTGTACAACTTTCACTTGCTTTGTACATCTCACATTTCAACTTCAAATTTACAATATTCAAGCAAAAAGCCTCAATGTTGACCTTCCGAGGCTCAATGTTGACCTTCTGAGGCTCAATGTTGACCTTCTGAGGCTCAATTTAATTCCAAATACTTATTTATAACTAAATCAAATACTCATGAATGTTGTAATCAATTTATTGCTTTTTTTGCTGCCAATTTTGAGCAGCCTTTGGATTGCCCAAACTTTTAACCCTTTATCTTCTTATCAGCCTCTTCAGTCTATAGAGGGAGCGGCTTTATATAAAAAAGAATTAACCAATGGCAATGAAGCCTATTTACAAATTATTGATCTCCGCAAAATGGAAATAGACCAAATTATCGGAGAGGTAGATAATATGGGTCTAAATGAGGGTAAATATTATAAGGGAGAAGGTAAATATTACAGCCCTTTCTTCAAACAAAAGTTGTTTTCGGAAGTTACAGACGAATATAAAAAACTTTACGCAAACAACGTTTTCTCGATAATAAATTGTTCTTTTTTTGAACAATACCAATCTAGCAGTCAATTATCCTTTCCAATTAAACTCAATGGTGTAGTCATTACTGGTGGTACTAGCCCTTATGGCCCAATCAAAGAACCAAAAGATAAATACTATAGTAATATTCGCCTTAAAACCTTAGTCTGGGATAATAAGCAAGCGTACATTACCGATTACAACCAGGCTAGCGGTTCGCCTCTCAACCAAAACGGAGTAAAAAATGCGATCGTTACTTACTCATACAGCGATCATCCTGCAAAAGTATTAGCCCAAAACCAAGTAAATAAATATCAAGTCATCGGTACTCTAGACAAAGATGGTCTTAAAGGTAACGAGTTATTGTTAATTATGACGGTGAAGCAAGCAACTTTGGATGAGGCAGCTGATTTATTACGTAAATTAGGAGTTAAAGGCGACATCATTACTGTTGATGGCGGTAGATCGACTTATTTGTTCAATTCCCAGAACGGAAATATTATTGTTCCTCAACAGTCTAATCTGCAAGAAAATCCTACCTTCAGATATCTCCCTCATTATCTGGGATTTCGTAAGAAAACTAAAAATCAGGTTGCACCAAAAATATCGATCTCTCAGCCAGCGAAGAAAGTACTTCCCAAGAAGGATCAGCCTTATTTAATATTGTGGCGGGATAATCTTAATGGTGATGTCTCCATTAAGTTGTACGATGGAGACAAACTTATCCAAAACATTTCTTCCCGTACTGCTAGTGATGGTGTTTATGAGTGGATACCACGTATTTCTTTAAAAGAGGGTTATTCTATTCGTATTTCTAGCTGGAACAACCGGAATATTTTCGGGCAGTTGCAATTTTAATTAACATAAATGCTGTTTCTAGCGGTACGGAATGGGAAATTGCAATGGATAACTGGCTAAGGGACTTCCAAATAAAAAAATATCCCATTGCTTTTAGGGCAGGGGGCAGGGGGCAGGGGGAGAAAAAATCGTTTTGATGCGGTGAAATTGGATAATTTATTTCTTGGAAGTCCCTAAACGCAAACCTCTTAACAAGTTTGGCGGTATGGCAGCGATCGCAATTGTTATCGTTTCTCACAGTAAACAACTAGCTTTAGGTGTGCGGGAACTCGCCGCGCAAATGGTTCAAGGCCAAGTTTCTATCGCTGTTGCAGCAGGTATTGAAGATTCTGAAAATCCATTGGGTACAGATCCGATTCAGGTTTATGAAGCGATCGCTTCTGTTTTCTCTGAGGATGGTGTTTTAGTATTAATGGATTTGGGTAGTGCTTTGCTTAGTGCAGAAATGGCGATCGAGTTTTTGCCAGAAGCACAGCAGCAAAAAGTATATTTGTGTGAAGCACCTCTAGTAGAAGGTGCGATCGCTGCTGTTGTGGCGGCGGCGGCTGGTAGAGATATTCACCAAGTCATGGCGGAAGCACGCGGCGCACTCCTCGCCAAAGCAACTCAATTAAATGTAAGTCCGTTGTCAGTTGTTAGTGACAACATCGAAGCAAAAAATCCTGAATCACCAACCAAAGAAATCCGGTTAATTGTCAGCAATCGCTTAGGATTACACGCCCGTCCCGCAGCCCAATTTGTGGGAACCGCAGCCCGATTTCAATCCCAAATTCTAGTGCAGAATTTAACTAGAAATACTGGGCTAGTTAGGGGTGACAGTATTAACCAAGTGACAACTTTAGGAGTGCGTCAAGGGCACGAACTAGTAATTACTGCCACCGGTTCCGATGCAGATGAAGCGCTGGAAGCATTGCAGGCATTATTCGCAAATAATTTTGGTGAAGATAATGTTGCCTTAAATTCTCCGCCAGCATTTCACCACGAAGTTACCCCAGCAACTCACGGCGAACTTTCCGGAATTGCTGCTTCTGGGGGAATTGCGATCGCACCTGTTGTTCATTATCAACCCACCCACATTACAATTACTGAATATCACGTAGACGATCCTGAGTCAGAGTGGCAAAGAATACAGACAGCACTTCACACCGCCAAACAGGAAATTCAAGCAGTTTTTTCACAAGCATCTCTGCAAATTGGTGATACTGAAGCCGCCATCTTTGATGCCCAATTACTGTTTTTAGAAGATCCAGTATTATTGGAAGCGGCTTATGAGCGTATTTCAGACCACCATATCAATGCTGAGGCAGCTTGGCAAGCCGTAGTAGATGAAGTGGCGACTTCTTACCGAACACTTGAGGATTCTTATCTACAAGAGCGAGTTGACGATGTTGTAGATGTCGGGCAAAGGGTGTTGCGATTACTAGCTGGAAATCTCCCTGCTAACTTGCATCTTGAGGAACCAGCGATTTTAGTAGCGACTGATTTAACCCCTTCAGATACCGCTAGATTAGATCCGACAAAGGTGTTGGGTATTTGTACAACTTCTGGTAGTGCTACTTCTCATAGTGCAATTATCGCCCGAACATTGGGTATTCCCGCAGTTTTAGGAGTGGATGCCCAAGTATTGCATTTGGCAGATGGTACACTGATGGCACTTGATGGTGAAAGTGGCAAAGCTTGGGTAGAACCAGAATCACATATTTTAGATTTATTAGCAGCAAAACAGTCAGCTTGGCAAACTGCTCAACAGGAAGCACGAGCTACAGCACATCAGCCAGCAATTACTCGTGATGGTCGGCAAGTTAAAGTTTTTGCCAATATTGGTAGTATAAATGATGTGCAAGTTGCTGTGGCTAGCGGTGCAGAAGGGGTGGGGCTACTCCGCACAGAGTTTCTTTATTTAGATAGGACAAGCGCTCCCACAGAAGAGGAACAACTTGAAGTATATCAAGCGATCGCCCAAGTTTTAGATAATCGTCCCCTAATTATTCGTACTTTAGATGTCGGTGGTGATAAGCCACTTTCTTATTTAAGAGTAGGGTTTCCAGAAGCTAACCCTTTCTTAGGCTGGCGAGGAATTCGTTTCTGTTTAGATCGTCCAGAACTCTTCAAAACTCAGTTACGGGCAATTTTGAGAGCTAGTGTCGGACACCAAATTAAGATCATGTTGCCGATGATTGCCACTTTAAGCGAGGTACGTGCAGCTAAGGTAATTTTGGGTGAAGTGCAGACTGAATTAAATCAAGCTGGTATTTCCTTTGATGCCGCGATGAAAGTAGGGATTATGGTGGAGGTTCCGTCAGCAGTTGCGATCGCAGATCAGTTAGCTGCTGAAGTAGACTTCTTTAGTATAGGGACTAACGACCTGAGTCAATACGTCATGGCTAGCGATCGCACTAATCCACGGGTGGCAAACTTAGTTGATGCGCTACATCCAGCCGTGTTGCGAATGGTGCAGCAAACAATCCAAGCTGCTCATGCTGCCGGAATTCCGGTAGGATTATGTGGAGAATTGGCAGCAGATACTTTAGCAACACCAATTTTATTAGGTTTAGGTCTAGATGAATTGAGCGTGAATCCTCAAAGTATACCTGGAGTAAAACAGGCGATCGCTCGGTTAAGTCTAGTTGAGAGTGAAGCGATCGTGGCATCAGCATTACAACAAGATTCCGCAGTTCATGTCAGAGAACTAATCTCAACTTCAGTTATTCCCCCTGCGTAAATTCAGTATCTTGAGTAAATATCTTCTCGATATCCCGCGCTCCATGCAAGACTCGCATAATTTGAATGCTTCCTTCAACCGTGCGGTAAAAGATGACATAATTCCCAGAGGGAAAGCTTCTGATCCCTTCCCCTAACTCAGGACGATTACGGCCAATTCCAGGCATAGCAGCAAGTTTACGAAACAATTCGGTAAAGCGGTTAAGCAATTGTCCTACTATTGCTAGGTCATTCGCAGCAATGTATTCATAGATGTTATCGAGGTCGCTAACTGCTAACGGTGTAAAAGTATAATTACTCATTATTAAGTCTCGTTAGTCAAAGCAGCCTGATAACGAGTCTGGAGCCGTGCCATCACTTCTTCTCCACTTAATAGTTCACCCCTGTCAGCTTGGTCAATACCCTTTTGAATTTCCTGTTGCAAGTTTTCTAGCTTCAGTTGATTTAGTTCCTCTTCAAGTTGCTGCAATCGATTCAGCGTCTGCTGGAAAGTACGGGCATCTTGAACCACCACTGCCGCTTCCCCATTCACCGTTAAAACCAGTGGAGCTTTCGTTTCTTTGATTTGCTCAACATAGTTGCTGGCATTGCGCCGGAAGTCTGTTAACGAGTGAATATTTTCAAGGTTAACCATATTAGCACCGAATTAAGTACCTGATTCGATACTATTTTCTTTTATCTTATGCGTCAACAAGAAAACCGATTGATGGTTTTCTCAGCACTCTTAAAATCTAATTCCCAGTTGCCCGTTAAAGCCACGAATAGAATTGTAACCAGCACCAACAAAAACGTTATCACTAGCACCTACCTGAACGCCACCTGAAACCGCAACACCTTTATCCTCAGAATAAAGTCCAACTCCTACATAGGGTGAAATGACAGGTAAACTGATAAACTTCAAAACATCTACTCCCGTAGCACCATCAGGGCCAACTCCTAGCTCAACCCCGAAATTCAAAGCTCTAGCGCCTACAGCATAGGTTACATCACCTTCTTTTCCACCGACTGAAACCCAAGGTTGCGGTATAAGTTGAGCCGATGCTTGACTTGGGGTAAATAAAGTCAACAAACCAATAGATGTAATTAATGTTTTAGTAATAATAGCTATTTTCACGTTCTTCTTTTCCACTAACTGCTGCATCTTAATTTTTTCTCACAACTACCCTTGCTTCAGTACTACTTACTGTTAACTAGGATTTGTCCATGATGGCTAATCGTGACGCATTAAACGTCATTTGAGTGCCCAACGAGTACTAACATTATTTTAGCCGCGTTACATTTGTATACTTCACTACAACAGTATTTACTTAATTAAGTTGGAAAAGTGGGTTTAGTAGGATGTTTTCTAAAAACCCTTGATTAAGCTGTTAATAAGCTGTAGATTATTGCGTACTACGTAGTCAACTCCTTTGCTGCGGGACGCTACGCGAACGGTGAATTAAAAATTAAAAATTAAAAATTACAATCCTCATAAATAAATTTAGGGGCTTGAAATAAGAACGTTGTAAATATGCGCTGTGCTATCGAAATACATTTTTTTGCTTCTCTATAAATAAATTCAGTTGCTCTGTATTCTTTGCATTTTCGGTTAATACAAAATTACACAATTCATTGAGAAAACCCAAAGGTTTAGAATTGCTTCTCTAAGAGATGCGATCGCTGAAATAGCAAATGCGATACCCAATGCCCAATGCCCAATGCCCCATTCCCAATTTTAAATTTTCAAGCCAGGAATAATGGCAGTTGTCGAATAGTCAAACAAAGAAAAAACAATAGGTAAAATCTATGGCACTATATCAAGTCACCCAAACCACCGACAACGGGAACGGAGACACGGTAGGCACTCTCAGCTATGCTATCCTCCAAGCCAACCGCAATGAAGGGGCTGACGCTATCGAGTTCAAAACGAACACCAGAATTACGGGGGTGATGAAAACCCTGCTCGACAGTGATATCGTGATCATCGGCAACGGGAAGTCTGTCAGTGGCGATGCCAACAACAATGGGCAAACGGACAATGGAGATTTGCGTCCTTTCTTCATCAAGTCGGGAAAAGTGGATTTCTACGACCTGACAATTACCAACAGCACCGCTAAAGGAGGGGATGGCGGCCCCGGAGGAGGAGGTGGTGCGGGAATGGGAGGAGGGATGTTCATCTACGGTGGGGATGTCTCTTTGAGCGATGTAAGTTTTAGCAATAACCGAGCGCAAGGTGGCAACGGCGGCAGTATAACTGGGAATAATAATGGCGGCGGCGGTTTATTCGGTAATGGGAACAACCAAGGCGGCGGGGGATTGTTTGCTTCTAGCACTGGTCAGCCTGGTGGCTATGGCGGTAATGGGAACTATGGGGGCTACGGGGGCACCACTAGACTTGCCCCCAGTGGCTTTGTCTTGGGCGGCAACGGCGGTTTCGGCGGCGGCGGCGGCGGTAACATACGCACCAGCAGCAACGGCAACGGTGGCTTGGGTGGCAACGGTGGCTTCGGCGGCGGCGGCGGCTTCGGCAGTGCCTTGGGCGGCAATGGTGGCTTCGGCGGTGGCGGCAGCAACCGAGGCAAGGGTGGCTACGGCGCTGGTGGCGGCAGTTTCGGCCCGGGTGGCTACGGCGCTGGTGGCAGCGGAGGCAGTTTGACAGCCAGCAATGGTGGCGCAGGTATGGGAGGTGCTATTTTTATGCGTAGTGGCACTCTTACCCTCAATTCAGTCAATCTGAATAACAACAGAGCTATCGGCGGCGGAGGAGATACTCCGCTTACTGAAAGTAAAGGTCAAGGCTTGGGAGGGGCATTGTTCATTATGAAGCGCACTACCAATACCAACGACAACAACCAAGGAATGCCCACCTCTTTGCCTACTGTAGTCTCTGAGGGGACGCTGCCAACTTACTCAGGGAATTCCGCCAACGATGATAAAGGAACCAGCGGCAATGACGACAACGTATTTGGCACCATTACTACGGTGACTGAACCCAAGGCTGGTAATGATCTAATCAATGGCACCAGCAGCAACGAAACCTTTGATGGCCGTGCTGGTAACGACACCGTAAACGGCGGCGGTGGCAACGACATCTTACTCGGAGCCAAGGGTAACGACTTCCTCAACGGCAATGCTGGGAATGACATCCTCTACGGCGGACTTGGCAATGACGCGCTCAACGGTGGTGCTGGTAATGACACCCTGATTGGCGGTGCTGGGAGCGATCGCTTTACCTTCAATTCAGGACAACAGTTCACCCAAGCTAACGCCGAATTAGTGGGACTAGATACGATCACCGATTTCGTGCGAGGTACTGACAAGATAGTTTTATCCAAGACCACTTTCACAGGCATTGATAGTGCAGTGGGCGATGGATTCAGCCAAAGTGCTGAGTTTCGAGTAGTCCAGAATACCAATGCCCTGAGCAACCTTCTTGGGAGTCTCGGAGCAGTCAATATTGTTTACAACTTAGAGACGGGAGGCTTGAACTACATCTCTGACAATCCTTTGTCACTGAGGTTCACTCGAATTGCCACGATTCAAGGCAACCCCCCACTGAATGCAAGCGATTTTCAGATTGTCGCCTAGCTAGGGCAAACTCATCTAATTAATATTGACAAAACGCTGTTTTTATGAGTTTTGTTATCGGTCAGCGCGATCGCCTTTGTTGCCCTGGGGTGGTTTGCACAAACACCGTTGGGGACTACATAAACTAAGGCTGGCGATCGCTCTTGGGCTGAAGGCACCACGTAGATGTCAGCAAGAAACAGGAGGTTGAACTGGGAAGTTGTTGAACCACTTCGATTTTCCCAGCGCAAAACTCATCTTCTCTTTAGCCAGATCAGCCCAAAAGGAAATCCGGGCTGGCAGTTATCGAATCGTTAAACAAAGAAAAAATAAGAGGTTAAATCTATGACACTGTATCAAGTAACTCAAAGCACCGACAACGGAAACGGGGACACGGTAGGCACCCTCAGCTATGCTATCCTCCAAGCCAACCGCAATGAAGGGGCTGACGCTATCGAGTTCAAAACGAACGTCAGAATTACGAGCGTGATGAAGACCCTGCTCAACAGTGATATCGTGGTCATCGGCAACGGCAAGACTGTCAGTGGCGATGCTAACAACAATGGGGAAACCGACAGTGGAGATTTGCGTCCCTTCTTCATCAAGTCTGGAAACGTGAAATTCTCCGACCTGACCATTACCAACAGCACCGCTAAAGGAGGGGATAGCGGCGGAGGTGGAGGCGGTGCAGGAATGGGAGGAGGGATGTTCATCTACGGTGGGGATGTCTCTTTGAGCAATGTGACTTTTAGCAACAACGGAGCGCAAGGTGGCAACGGCTTAGCAGGCTTCAAACCCGCCGGTGGTGGTATGTTCGGCAAAAGCAGCGGCAGCGGCGCCGGCGGCGGATTGTTTGGTTATAGCACTGATAAAAATGGTGGCTATGGTGGCAATGGTAACTATGGGGGCAGAGGCGGCTACCAAGGCGACTACACCAGCAACGGCGGCTTCGGTGGTGGCGGCAGCTACGGTGGTGGCGGCGGCTTCGGTGGCGGTGGCGGTATCAGACGCGGCGGCGGCATAAGTGGCTTCGGCGGCTTCGGCGGCGGCGCCGCTAAAGACGCCTTCACTAAAGGCGGCTACGGCGGCGGCGGCGGCAACTTCGGTAAAGGCGGCTACGGCGGCGGCAACTTCAGTGGCGGCGCTAGCGGCGCTGGTATGGGAGGTGCTATTTTTATCCGTAGTGGCACTCTCACCCTCAATTCCGTCAATCTGAATAACAACAAAGCTATCGGCGGCGGAGAAAATACTACATTTCCCCAAAGTAACGGTAAAGGCTTGGGAGGGGCATTGTTCATCATGAAGTCCACTACCAATACCAACGGCAACAACCAAGGGATGCCGACCTCTTTGCCTACTGTTGTCTCTGAGGGAACAATGCCAACTTACTCAGGTAATTCCGCCAGTGATGATACAGGAGTCACCGATAATAACGACAACGTATTTGGCACCCTCAACACAGTGGCTGACCCCAACGCCCTGGGTCAGCTATTCACTGGCACCAGCAGCAGCGAAACCATTGATAAGGGTGCTGGCGACGACACCCTAAACGGTGGCGGCGGCAATGACATCTTACTTGGAGGTCAGGGCAACGATCGCCTAAACGGTGATGCTGGCAATGACATCCTCTACGGCGGACTTGGCAATGACGCGCTCAATGGTGGTGCAGGCAATGATACCCTGATTGGCGGTGCTGGGAGCGATCGCTTTATCTTCAATTCAGGACAACAGTTCACCCAAGCTAACGCCGAATTAGTGGGAGTAGATACCATTACCGATTTTGTGCGAGGTACTGACAAGATAGTTTTATCCAAGACCACTTTCACAGGCATTGATAGTGCGGTTGGCGATGGATTCAGTCAAAGTGGTGAGTTTCGAGTAGTCCAGAATACCAATGCCCTGAGCAACCTTCTTGGGAGTCTCGGAGCAGTCAATATTGTTTACAACTTAGAGACGGGAGGCTTGAACTACATCTCTGACAATCCTTTGTCGCTGAGGTTCACTCGAATTGCCACCATTCAAGGCAACCCCCCACTAAATGCCAGTGATTTTCAGATTATCGCTTAGCCGGGGTAAAACTATCTAATTAGAGGGGAAAGGGAAAAGGGTTTTTTCTTAGCCCATACTCTTAAATCCTCAAAACTTTCAATTCTCTTCTTTTCCATTCCTTTCCCCCTTCCCCCTTCCCCTTATCTTAAAAAATGATACAGCCGAAACTACACTTCATCTCTGGATTACCCCGTTCGGGTTCCACCTTACTCGGAGCATTACTGCGGCAAAATCCCCGATTTCACGCCAACATGAGCAGTCCTGTTGGGGGTCTGGTTATCAGTATGCTGGAAGCCATGAGTGAGAATAATGAGTTTTCAGTTTTTATTACACCTGAACAAAAACAAGCTTTAACTTTAACGATTTTTTCAACTTTCTATCAGCCGCAAGCCGACAAAGCAGTTATCTTCGATACCAATCGCCTATGGTGTAGCAAATTGCCTTTAATCCACCAGTTATTTCCCGACGCGAAAGTGATTTGCTGCGTGCGGAATGTCGCTTGGATAATGGATAGTGTGGAACGACTAATCAGGAAAAATGCATTTGATGTGTCGCGTTTATTCAATAATCCTGGTGAACGTTCTACCGTTTACACACGTACCGAAGCTTTAAGTCAGTCGGGAAGATTAGTTGGGTTTGCTTATAACGCTCTCAAAGAAGCTTTCTATAGCGAATATAGTGAATCTTTACTCTTGGTTGACTACGACATATTAAGCCAAGCCCCCGATAAAACCTTATCGCTGATTTATCAATTTCTGGGAGAGGAACCTTTTGAGCATGATTTTAGCAACGTGGAGTACGAAGCGAACGAATTTGATCGCCGCCTGAATACAAATGGACTGCATCACATCCGCTCAAAAGTTGAGTTTCAACCTCGTGCAACCGTTTTACCCCCTGATTTATTCGCTCAATATGAGGGTTTATCTTTCTGGGAAACTCCCACTAGCAGTAGTCTAGCCAATGTGATTGTCGCCCAGCCACAGATTCCCCTAGCGCCTCCCCTAGAGAACGGAAGTATGGCAAATACATCTGGTGTTTTTTCAAACTTGAGATGATTTTAACCTAGAGGCGATCGCTTTGCTCCCAGATACAAATGTACGTCGTATTGGCTTTGTTGCTGAATTACTTAGTCGCAATGGCATAATTGCGATCGTTGTGGCAATCAGTCCCTACCGTGAAATTCGAGATCAACTCAAACAGACAACTACTAATTTTGTCGAAGTTTATATAAATGCTCCACTTGCAGTTTGTGAATTCCGTGATGTCAAAGGAGTTTACGCCAAGCTCTAATATATGAAAAATTTTAATTATTAAAAATTTATGATTTATAAACTAAGCTAAAACTCAAATTAATCCTCGCGGCAGCAACCCTACTCAAAAGTAGACACATCTCGCAGCAAACTAGGAATTTCCCCTTGAGATAAAGGAAACTCCAGCAAGGTTTCTCTAAGACCTAAATACCCAGATTCAGCAAAAGACAAAAGCATTCGTGAAAGTGCTAGCCAAACCTCCGGTTCGTATTCCCAATCACGATAACGCGAAGCTTTACCAGCAATTGAACGTAAAGCCCAGAAATAAGAATTTCTCACCACCGAACCACCTTTCTTAAACTCTGGTAAATCTTCGTGGTGGATAAAAAGTATTTGATTTTCAATTTTGGCTCTCATCGAAATTTTGGATTTTAGATTTTAGATTAAAAGTAAATTTTAAGTAGTGGGTCATGGCTTTAGCCTAACGCACCATATTGTATAGTCCTGCGTTAGGCAATCTGATTATGTTTTTATAGCAATATTGTGATAAAGTAAGTTGGATTACAAGGGTCAAAGACTTTGCCCGAAACAAGAATTATTTTTTATCAAGATCAAGATGGCATGGTTCCGGTTCTGGAATGGCTTAAGACCCTCCTAAAGCAAGATCGCAAAGGCTATGCCAATTGTGTTGCTAGAATTCAACAACTTGCAAGTACAGGTTACGAATTGCGACGGCCTGCGGCAGATTACCTGCGTGATGGAATTTATGAATTACGGGCAAAGCATGTTCGAGTGCAGTATCGCATTTTGTACTTCTTTTCTGGACAGAATGTAGCGATTTTGACTCATGCGATCGCAAAAGATGAAGATCGAGTTCCTGATATAGAGATTGAGCGAACGATTCAGCGAAAGGCTCAATTTGAAGCTAATCCAGCAGTTCATACCTACGTGGAGGAAACAGAAAATGGCGAAGACGAATGATGCACTGAAGATTCTTCAACAAATAACCTCTGAAGATCCTGAAATGGAGGAAATGATCAAAGAATCTTCGTTAAATGCAGAACTTGCACAACTAATTTATCGTGCCCGGACACAAGCGGGATTGACTCAACAGCAACTTGCTAATCGCATTGGGACAAAGCAATCGGTGATTGCGCGGGTTGAAGATGCTGAGTATGAAGGACACTCGCTTTCAATGCTGCAAAAAATTGCGCGTGCCCTCAATCAACGATTGGAGGTTCATCTAATTCCGATCGCCTCTAACGAAAATCATACTTAGCAGCGTATTGTATAAAGCGTATGGGTACTATTTATCCCAATAATGTAGAGATTTTGTTATTGCAAAATCTCTACATTTAACACCTAAAAATTGGCGCTTAAACCCACACGAAAAGTAAATCCAGGGCTATAAATGCGATTAACTCGCTCATATTGCTCACCTAGTAAATTTTCTAAGTAAAATGTCAATCCTACATTGCTAGTTAAAGGTACACGTCCACTCAAATCTAAATTTACAAAAGACGGTGCAAAATCTGTAGCCTTGTCAGTAGAGTTAGCAAAGATGGATCTACGAGCGCCACTATTGTAGGTAACATACAAGTTCGCTTGCCATCCTGCTTTTTCATAACCTAAGCCAGTTTGAAGTACAGAGTAGGGAATCAAGCCTAATTGTAAACCTCTCTCTGAACCTGTTTTTATTTGAGCATCTGTATAAGTGTAGTTGAGGAAAGTTGACCAGCCACCCGCAATTCTTAATTGCAACGCTGCTTCTAAACCATTGGTATCTACTAATCCAATGTTTTCCCATCTTCCGGCGGTCACTCCCAAGCGATCGCCTATACTACTACCAAAGTAAGTAAACTGCCCAATTAAATTTTGAGAAAAATTAACATCTACTCCAGCACTCCAAGTAGAACCAGTTTCTGGTCTTAAATCAGGGTTAGGTTCCCAACCATGAACTGTATCATAAAAATACAACTGATCTAACCCAGGATTGCGTTGCGCTCCTGCCCAACTTCCACGTACTGCTACTACTGGTGTGACGGCATAACGTAATCCAACACTAGGGTTGAGATAATTTCCAAACTGGCTGTCAAAAGTTTGCCTTAACCCTAAATCTATTAAAAAGTTATCGCTAATATTCCAAGTATTTACAGCAAATAAAGCTGTATTGAACAAACTCCTATCTTGAGTTCCGTTATTAGCAATCCTACTAGGATTTGTACTCAAAACATCACCGGTTAAATCGGTGTTTTTCAAATCTAATCCCCAACGTAATTTATTATTGGAAGTAATTTTCCACTCATGATCTACTCTGGCTGTAAGTTGTTGCGTATCTAAAGTTCCTGTGCGATAAAATGCTCCTGTAGGGCCATAAGTGCTGAAATAATCTTGGTTATAACCAATTGAGGTTGTCAGATTAGAGCTTTCTCCATTACCTAGTCGAGTTTTCCAGGATAAGCCAACATTTAAACCATCGTGGTCTAATCTATCTCTTTGGAGAGGAAAACCGAAATAAATTAAGCCGCGACGACTGCTAAGTGCAGTAACATCTAAATTCAATGAATTTTTCTTATCTAAATCTAGCCCAATGCTCCCAAAGTAGGTACTTGTAGCTGTATCTGCATTGAATAAAAATCCTTGATCATCACGATTTGCTGCACCTACAGGGACGCGATAACGGTTGTCTGTAAAAAATCTTTCAAAGCTAAAGTTGTATTTGACATTATTGGATGAACCACCATAAGTTACTTGTTGGTTATTTAAACTCAATGAGCCAAATTCTGCACTAGCACTCAATTTAGGTTTGCCATAACCTTCTTTGGTGATAATATTCACAACTCCCCCAAAAGCTGAGGAACCAAATAAAGCGGAAGCTGTACCGCTATATAATTCGACTCGCTCAATCGCTTCTATAGGAATGCTATTTAAGTCAGTTCCACCATGATAAGTGTTGACATTATTGTTAATTGGTCTACCATTAATCAAAAATACAGATTGATTAATTGAAGCTCCCCGGTAGTATGTACCTGTATGAGTATCTGCACCATGACCGACATCATTGATTGCAAAACCAGGCATTCTTTTCAAGATATCGGCTAAACTGGTAGCGCCCTGCTTTTGAATTTCTTCTTTATCAATTACGTAAGTTGGTGTAGATTGAGGTAGGTTGTCTGGTTCTGCGATCGTTTCTATGTAAATATCTGCATCATCGCTCGGAGTTTGCTCTGTTTCTGGATTAACTTCGCTCGGTGCAGATTGTTGAGTTAATAATTCAGCATTAGTAGCAGGTAGCCCGATTTCACTCAAACTCGGAATATCTGAAATGACTTCGGTTGATTTATCAGTATTTCTTTCCTTAATTTCACTCTCAGCAGCAAAGCTGGGGAACGCTATCAGTAAACTTGGTAAAGCAACTGTCAGCAACAAAAAATCCTTTTTCACGTTCTCTTTCACACCAAGTAAAAATAGTCACCACGTAATATTCTTGCTGTAAGAGTAAAATCGTGTCAAAAGACATGCCGTCATATTTCCACAGTTTGATAATTAGTTAGTTAATTCACTGACTATGCCTTCAACTCCATAACTACCACATTTAAATAGAATTTACGCATTGACAGGAAATACTAAATATGGGTTGGTTAAAAAACCACATCTTTTGTAGAGACAATTCATGAATTGTCCCTACCACAGCCACCTAAATCGCTGTCTAATAAAGATTTTAAGGGAGCATCCCAATTTTGCAAGTTTACCAAAGATGATAATTTGTCATTGCTAAAGCAATGACAAGTTATGATTTTAAAGCCTTACTCCCTCTGTTCGCTTTACTGAAGCATAGAGCAGATTTCTTCCTGCTTGTTACCGTCTGCCTCAATTTTTAAGACTTAAGGAATAGAGATTTATATGACTCCTGATAGAGTAGATGACATTATTTATCAGTTAAGCTTTAATGTTGGTGCTTTTAAATGAATTATTAGTAACTCCAAACTTTAACTAATTATTCAAAATAATCGACCTTGATTAATTACCAAAAACCTAATTATTTAAAATTTGCTTATGTATGTACCAGTATGGCCAGGGAATGTATATCCTTTAGGTTCAACTTGGGATGGTAAAGGAACAAACTTCGCTTTATTTTCGGAAAATGCAACTGGGGTAGAGCTTTGTTTATTTGATAACGATGACGAAGAGGTTCGCGTACCTTTAACAGAAAAAAATAATTTTGTTTGGCATGGTTACTTACCAGGAGTAGGCCCTGGTCAAAAGTATGGGTTTAGAGTGCATGGGATATGGGCACCAGAAGCCGGTCATCGATTTAATCCCAATAAACTATTAATTGACCCCTACGCTAAAGCAATTGATGGTGAGTTTAGTAACGATCCATCTGTCTTTGCCTATTCTATAGATGCTGAGGAAAAAGACTTAGTTTTTTCTGAACTAGATGATGCCAAAATAATGCCAAAGTGTGTTGTCGTGGATCAATCCTTTGATTGGGAAGGTGATAAACCGCTTGGTACACCTTGGCATACAACTATTATTTATGAAACCCATGTTAAAGGTTTTACAAAGCTACATCCAGCTATTCCAGAAGAGTTGCGTGGTACTTATGCAGGGTTAGCACATCCATCTGCAATTCAACATTTACTGCAATTAGGAATTACAGCAGTTGAATTGATGCCAGTACATCACTTTTTATCTCATCCAGGACATTTAGAAGATAAAGGATTAAGGAATTACTGGGGCTACGATTCCATCAACTATTTTGCCCCCTATTCTAGTTACAGTGCTAGTGGAAGTGCGGGTCAACAAGTCACCGAATTCAAGCAAATGGTCAAGGCACTCCATTCGGCAGGAATTGAAGTGATTTTAGATGTAGTCTACAACCACACTGGCGAAGGAAACCATTTAGGGCCAACACTATCTTTGCGAGGTATTGATAATTCTGTATATTACCGTTTGGTAAAAGACGATCCTCGCTACTACATGGATTTTACAGGCTGTGGTAACTCTCTGAATGTGCGTCATGCTCAAGTTCTGAAGTTAATTATGGATAGCCTGCGCTATTGGGTAATAGAAATGCATGTAGACGGCTTCCGTTTTGATTTGGCCTCAGCACTAGCACGGGAATTATATGAAGTAGATAACCTCTCAGCTTTCTTTGATATTATTCATCAAGACCCAATTTTAGCAGATGTGAAATTAATTGCTGAACCTTGGGACTTAGGAGAAGGCGGCTATCAAGTCGGGAACTTTCCACTGCGTTGGTCTGAGTGGAATGGTAGATATCGAGATACAGTCAGAGATTTTTGGCGTGGCGTAGATGATAGTTTAGGACAATTTGCTTACTGTTTTACAGGTAGCCCTGACCTGTATCAAACAAACGGACGTAACCCAAATGCAAGTATTAATTTTATAACTGCTCATGATGGTTTCACGTTAAATGATTTAGTCAGCTACAACGAAAAGCATAACCACGCAAATGGGGAAGAGAATAGAGATGGTGAAAGCCATAATAGATCCTGGAATTGTGGTATAGAAGGCGAAACTGACGACCCAGAAGTACTGCGTTTGCGCGAACGGCAACGACGAAACTTTTTAGCAACTTTAATGCTATCTCAAGGCGTACCAATGCTATTAGAGGGAGATGAAATTGGCTGTAGTCAAAAGGGAAATAATAATGTCTACTGCCAAGACAATGAAATATCCTGGCGGCATTGGGATTTGCATAAAGCGAACGCGGATTTACTAGACTTTACACGTGAACTAATTAATTTTCGCCATCAACATCCAGTATTCCGTCGACGTAAATGGTTTCATGGTCGTCCCATCCACGGTTTAGGCATTAATGATATTGCTTGGTTTAATGCTGATGGCAGTGAGATGACTGAGAAGCAATGGCTAATTAGTTATGCCAAAGTGATGGAGATTTTCTTAAATGGGCAGGGAATTCTTACTCCAGGCGATCGTGGTGAGCGGATTATTGATGAAAGTTTTCTGATATTTTTTAACGCTCACTACGAGTTACTTGAGTTTGCTTTACCCGATGATTTTAAAGATAATGTATGGGAGATAGTAATTGACACTAATGAACCTCGCTTTTTAGATAGAGGAAAATTAGTTTCAGGTTCTCAAAGTCTACCAGTTACAGATCGTTCTCTGATGCTGCTACGTCTTATCAGTTAGCAGCCTTTTGCCTTGTAGCAATTATAATTACGTTAGCATTGATAAAACTGGACACTTTGCAAACACAATAGAATGATTCAAGCCTTACGTAAACTAGTTACATTCGATGAATTCGTTGCAAAATATCCTGACAACACAGGAAAACGTTATGAGTTGCATGATGGAGTAATAGTCGAAATATCTCAACCAACAGGCGACCATGAAGAGGTTATTGGATTTTTAGCTTTTGAAATTACTAGAGAGTGTATTCGTTTAAATCTCCCTTACTTCATACCTAAAACAGCCTTAGTCAAACCGCCTGAGAATGAATCGGCTTACTCGCCAGATGTATTGATATTAAATCGCCCTAATTTAGTAGATGAACC
This sequence comes from Nostoc sp. DedVER02, assembly GCF_034530675.2. Taxonomy (NCBI): domain Bacteria; kingdom Bacillati; phylum Cyanobacteriota; class Cyanophyceae; order Nostocales; family Nostocaceae; genus Nostoc; species Nostoc sp. DedVER02. The sequence goes on along the minus strand of NZ_JAVRCP020000055.1, from coordinate 20,352 downwards.
TCTGTGGAAAAAAGAATCTACTGTAAGCCAAGCGGAATCAATACCCTTAGTAGTTGAGGTAGTAAGTAGCAATTGGCGTGATGATTATTTAAAAAAAGTTGCTGATTACGAAGCTGTAGGCATACCCGAATACTGGATTGTAGACTATGCTGCTTTAGGTGGTAGGCGATTTATTGGCAGCCCCAAACAACCAACTGTCTCGCTTTATACTTTAATTGAGGGAGAATACCAAGTCAGTCAGTTCCAAGGTAGCGATCACATTATCTCACCTCTTCTCCCCGAATTAAATTTAACCGCAGAACAAGTTTTTCAAGCTGGTGGATACCCTGTATAACCTTGACAGCCTTATAAAAGAGCGATTTCCGTCACAGACGAAATTTGTTGTCGCAAATTCTTCAGTAAATCGAGAGTTTTTTCGTAAGCAACTCTTTTTCCTTGGTTTTCAAAGTATTCAGATGCTTTTTGTAAATCAGACATTGCATCTAAATGATATCCTAAGTGATATCGAGCTACTCCCCGATTAACATAAGCCTGGGCATTATTTGGGTTGAGTTTGATAACTTGAGAAAAATCACGCACTGCACCAAAGTCATCTCTATTTCGCCTGCAAGCACAACCTCGGTTAAAATAAGCTCGATAATCATTAGCGTTGAGACGAATTGCTAGATTAAAGTCGAGCATCGCTGCTTCGGTATTTTGTAAGAGAAAATGCGCTAAACCTCTGTCATTATAGATATCTGCAAGCAGTAAGCTAGGGATTCGGGGAATTTGAGCTAAAGCTAAATTAAAGTCAAGAATCGCTTCCGAGTCTTTCCCATTCTCCGCACGGGCTAGCCCTCGGTTGTAATAAGCTCGAAAATCGTAGGCTTTAAGTGCGATCGCTCGATTATAATCAACGATGGCAGCAGGATAATCCCCTTCTCTGTAGAGTGCCAAACCCCGGTTCAGATAAGCTTCAAAGTTATCCGGTGCAAAATTTATTGCTTGGGTACAATCTGTAACAGCTTGATGGTAATCTTGTAATTGGAGATAAGCAACACAGCGATCGCTATAAGCTACAGCCAAATCTTTCTCAACTTCAATTGCCTGATTGAAATTCTCTATTGCTTCCTGGTAATTACCACGCTGCATCTTATCTACACCCAATTCCAAGAAATTACTCGCTGTAACTTGGGTAATATCAACGGGTGCTGAATGTGCAGATAAAGTCAAAAAAGTTAGAGAAAAAGCAATAATTACACTGACAAATAATCGCCAGAAATTATCCATAGTACCAAATTAGGATAGGTAGTATTGTTTGATATTCTTGGAACAGTCTTTTTATCAAAACTCTTAATCCAAAATTGGTATAAGCACCCTATTTGATAATTTCCACAACTCTAAAATTAGCGGGACAAAAAGCCCCGCTAATTGCTAATTTTTGAAGTTAGATGTTAGTCTACTTCCAGTCCTTATCTGCTTGTGAAAGCACATAAGCAGCTACATCTTCAATCTTGTCAGCTTTCAAACGTTTGCCGAAGGCAGGCATGGCATTTTTACCATTTGTAACCTGGGCAATAATCGCCTCTGCTGAGTACATATCATACTTTTCCAAAGCGTCCTTTTTCAGACTTTTTGCTGCTTGAACCAGATTCTTACCTCCCGCATGACAAGAAGCACAATTAGCACTAAATACTTTAGCCCCACTAACAGCATCTCCTGCCAGTGCTGGACTGCTGAAGGCAAAGGTGAAGATTGCTATGCCTAACAGCATGACCGTAATTATTTTTTTCATTTCGTGTTCCCTCTGCAATAACAGCTTATTCGATGCAATATCCTCCATAATTGTCAGTTGAGCCGCCCCTATAGTCAAATGACAACCTGTAAAACTCAGCTTTAAAGTTCTGGAATTTGGAATTTTTTGGATTTTAGCACAGTACTTTTCTACAAGACGCTCCGTGAATGTATCTACGCCAATCGTTAAAATGCAAAATTATATAAACAGGAGTCAGAATACTCCATCCATGAAGGGATGGAGTTTTAAGGCGAGAATATTTTAATTCTTTTCGCGCCACTTGCAGGCGTTAGCGCGTAGCGGGATGAAGTACGGTTTTAAACCAATATTCAGACGCGACGCTCGCAGACTCGCTACCGCTACGCTATCGTGAACTCGCACTCCACAAGCTATCAACCACTCGCACAGAATTCATGGCGTTTTTCTAACTCCTGATTTCTGAATTCTTCTTATAAAATTTAATATTTTATTAACAAAAAAATGATCGCTATTTAAGGATGAAATATTCAAGATCAAAATTACCCCAATTCATCTTTTATCAAAATAGAATTCAGGAGTCAGGAGTCAGAAAACAGGTATGAATTCTCTACAAGTGGCGGATAACGCAGTGTAAACCCTTCTCTACGAGTTCGGTATGGCTTCTCTACAAGACGCTACGCGAACGCTTAGAGCAAGTCCGCATTCGCGCTAGCATTTCGTAGAAAGCGTCTTTATTCTGACTCCTGAATTCTGGCTCCTGACTCCTGAATTCTTCTTCAATTAACAGTTCCTAACTGAGTAAGCGCATCTTCTGTAACACGACAAATTCGCCAATCATCTAATATAGATGCTCCCATACTACGGTAGAATTCTTTAGCTGCTTCATTCCAATCCAACACACTCCACTCTAAACGCCCACAATTACGTTCAACAGCTATCTGAGCTACTTTACTAATGAGAGCCTTCCCAATACCTTGCCTGCGATATTCTGGTAAAACAAATAAGTCTTCCAAATAAATTCCTGGCTTGGTCAAAAATGTTGAATAATTATGAAAGAATAGGGCAAAACCCACAGCTTGATCGCCAGATTCTGCTAATATCGCTTCTATATATTTGTGTGAACCAAATAAATGCTCCTTCAGTGCCAAAGCATCACCAGTGACAGCATGAGATAATTTCTCATATTCAGCAAGCCCCTGAATTAATTTAAATAGTGCGCTGTAATCAGTTGGTTCAGCGAAACGCACAATCAAATTGCTACACGAAACCATTAGTCTATAGTCCATAGTTTACAGTCTATAGTTTATAGGCAACTGTGCAATTTTTTTGAGTCATTAAGCCGAAAAAAGGTACATAATGCCCCTTTTTTCTAGATGTTCATAGATGAAGCTCAAGGAATATACAGATACAATCTCTCTAAATTAGTTAGGAATGTGGATTTAATAAAAAGCAAAATTTGCACTTTATTTGATCCATATTCGTTAGTGAAACTAGTTAAGTTAAGTATTGCATCTCTATCTTCATCAATGTGACTAAACTAACCAACCTTTTAAGCGTTTGGCTATGTGAGGACGGCGCAATTTCCGCATCGCTTTGCTTTGAATTTGACGCACTCGCTCACGCGAAAGATTGAACATATTGCCAACTTCTTCTAAAGTACAGGGTTCGCTGGTTGTCAAACCATAGCGCAGAGAAATCACATCTTTCTCCCGTGGAGTTAACACATCGCCCAATACTTCCCAAATCTCCTGACGCATCATGTTTTCATTCATTTTTGCTTCTGGAGACAGATTATCTTCATCTTCTAGCAAATCCATCAATTCCGTGTCTTCTTCTTTACCGACGCGGTGGTTGAGAGACAGTGCTTGACGGCGTAGCTGTTGTAGCTGGCGTAGTTGTTGCACGCTAATTTCCAAAGATTCTGCCATTTCTCCTTCGGTAGGATTACGACAGAGTTTTTGTTTGAGTTCTCGTTGAGCTTTTTTCAGCTTGTTAAGCTTTTCAACAATATGAATAGGTAGGCGGATTGTCCGCGCATCATTAGCTATAGCCCTAGTAATGGCTTGTCTAATCCACCAATAGGCGTAGGTAGAAAACTTATAACCCTTATCAGGATCAAACTTTTCTGTAGCGCGATTTAAACCCATTGCACCTTCCTGAATTAAATCCAGAAAAGGTACTCCCCGATTTAGATATCTTTTGGCAATAGAAACTACTAACCTCAAGTTAGAGCGAATCATTTTGCGTTTCGCTACTCTACCTTGATACAAGCGATTTTCTAGTTGCTTTTCGGTCATTTCTAGCTCAGAAGCTACTTCTAGTTTGCTAGGTTCGTATCCCAGTTTTAAGTTTAAAGCAGCTTGTAATTCTCTGATTTCTTCTAGAAACCTAACTCGCCGCGCTAACTCTACTTCTTCATCAGCTTTTAGAAGTGGATAACGTGCCATTTCTTTAAAAAATGCGCCGACGGCATCATCATGCTCGGTTTTATTGTATCCCGAAGGACGGGCTGCGGCCATGTCATCGCCGTCACGTTCATCTGATTCAAGATTTTCTATTACAATTGGAGGTTCTTCATCTGCTACTGCATCTAAAAGATCGAGTGATGGTTCATCAACATCAGCAGTATTCTCCAGTATTTCCATCTTTCCTAATTCAACAATATTCATAGCTTCCTTTAGGGATATGTTGTTTTGCTCGGTACATAATTTAGTTTTAGCTACTCGTTTGAGGCTTGGTAGTTTTCCCTAATGGACGAATGCACCCGTTTATATAGCGGAATAGAAGCTTCTGTTAATTTCTATTCAGTAATTAAAATCTGTATCTACCTACAACCTACGGGTTACAGTTAGATACAACCTATAACGAAACTAACCTTAGCACCCAACAAAACTTTCTTCTCAGGCTTCCAACAGATTATATTCTTCTCTTCATTTTTTTCTTAATTATCAAATATGTCAAACCCTCCTCAAACTTTCTCAACCTAAACAAAGATAAAAATTTCAACCACCCATCCAAATCTCTTAACCTTTCATATATTTTTCTGTTTAGGTATTGGAAGTCACTGGATAAATTCAAAACCTATTTCAAGTTACCCAGATCATACAAATTAGAATAATTGCAGCTTAATTTTGGTACAATCTTACTTGTATAAAAGCATCTCATATACAGAAAGGGTTGAATATCTATCGATAGGCGGAAAAAGGCTACTCCCTATTTAGTAGATAGAGCAACTGTTTCAGCAAGTGCCGACATGCTTTTATTTGTATAGTGGGTACCAAATATTTATTGCATGTATAGTTGATACGAATTTGTCTAGTAGATTACATAAGAGGAAACTTATCAAGTATTATGAAGGATAACAGTATTCAGAAATACTATTTAAATTTAAGAAAGCAAAAAATTAGAGTTTATTTAGCTAGGCTAGTTTTGACCAGCTATGTAAGGAAAATATATAACTACAAAGTCAGCAACTATGTATATTAATGACATAAATTTATCTCCTTTAATGGTGGCCCAAGCTAGTGAATCTTACCAGTTAGGTACAAGTCCTAATAGGTGGGTTGAAGTATTGGTAGACTGTCCAGGAAGTACAGGATTATTTACTTATCGATTACCAGCCCAATTAGAAATAAAACCAGGGGATATTTTGAGCGTGCCATTTGGGGCACAACAATTAGGAGCGATCGCAATTCGGTTACTGGCACAACCAAATATTGATTTAGCACCAGAAAAAATCCGGGAAGTAGAAGATATAGTCAGCGCTGGATTTTTCCCAACTGCTTATTGGGAATTACTCAATCGAGTTGCCGCATATTACTATACGCCTTTGATTCAAGTAATCCGGGTTGCTCTACCGCCAGGGTTGCTGGGGCGATCGCAGCGTCGTATTCGTTTGGTTAGAGGAGAGGGGGCAGGGGGCAGACGGCAGGAGGCAGGGGGCAGGGAGCAGGGGGCAGGGGGCAGGGGGCAGGAGGCAGGGGGCAGGGGGCAGGGGGCAGGGGGAAATAGTTATTTGCTAGCATCTTCTCATCCTTTAGCTTTTTTGACTCCTACTGCGCGGCAAGTTTGGGAACTTTTGCAAGCGCAACCGGCGGGAGACTACAGTTTTGTTTACCTTCAACAAAAAGTCAAATCTGCTTATCGGGGAATTCGGGAGTTGCTGCGATTTGGGTTAGTAGAAAGCTATTTAGAACCGCCACGTCTGACTCGACCAAAGTTGCAAAAAGCAGTCACCCTCACAGGTACAATTGACCAAGAGTTAACTACTCGCCAACGAGAGATTTTGGAAGTGCTGCGGCGGCATAATGGGGAGTTGTGGCAAAATGAATTACTGCAAATTTGTAATGCGAGTTCTTCAATTCTCAAAACTTTGACACAAAAGGGTTACATTGTCATCGAAGAACGGGAAGTATTGCGAACCGAACAGGGGCCAGCATTGGCAGGTGATGGGGCTAAATCTTTAACTACTGCCCAAGCTAGCGCTTTAGAGACAATCCAGACATTAGATGGATTTGCTGAAGTTTTATTGCATGGAGTGACAGGTTCAGGAAAAACCGAAGTATATTTGCAAGCGATCGCACCTCTCATCAATCAAGGTAAATCCGCCCTCGTTTTAGTCCCAGAAATTGGACTTACACCTCAGCTAACCGATCGTTTTCGCGCCCGTTTTGGCAATAAAGTCAGCGTTTATCACAGCGCCCTCTCCGATGGCGAACGTTATGACACTTGGCGGCTTATGCTCACAGGAGAACCTCAAGTTGTCATTGGTACGCGCAGTGCCGTTTTCGCGCCTTTGCCCAATTTGGGTTTAATTATTTTAGACGAAGAACACGACAGCAGCTTTAAGCAAGACTCACCCATACCCACCTATCACGCCCGCACCGTTGCCCAGTGGCGAGCCGAATTAGAAAATTGCCCCTTGGTGTTGGGTTCAGCTACCCCTTCCTTGGAGAGTTGGGTAAGGGTGAGGAGGCAGGGGGTAGGAGGCAGGGGGCAGGGGGCAGGGGGAGAATTTGTAACTCCTCACTCCTCACTCAGCACTCAGCACTCAGCACTCAGCACTCAGCACTCAGCACTCAGCACTCATTACTTAAGTTTGCCCGAACGTGTCAATTCCCGCCCTTTACCGCCTGTGGAAATAGTCGATATGCGGCAAGAGTTGCAGCAGGGGAATCGTTCTATATTTAGTAGATCGCTGCAAGCAGCTTTGCAACAGTTGCAAGAGAGAAAACAACAGGGAATTTTATTTATTCATCGTCGGGGACACAGTACTTTTGTCTCTTGCCGCAGTTGTGGATATGTGTTGGAGTGTCCATACTGTGATGTTTCGCTGGCGTATCACCATACTGAGGAAAAAGCGCCGGAATTATTACGTTGTCATTATTGTAATTATGCGCGATCGCATCCCAAATTCTGCCCCGATTGTAGTTCCCCTTACCTGAAATTCTTTGGTAGCGGTACTCAGCGAGTCACACAGGAATTAGCGCGACAGTTCCCAGAGTTGCGCTTGATTCGTTTTGATAGCGATACCACCCGTAACAAAGGCTCACATCGTACTCTACTCACCCAATTTGCTAACCGCGAAGCAGATTTATTAGTGGGTACGCAAATGCTCACCAAAGGTTTAGATTTACCACAGGTGACACTTGTGGGCGTTGTTGCTGCCGATGGATTGCTAAATTTATCAGATTATCGCGCCAGTGAACGGGCATTTCAAACCTTGACTCAAGTCGCCGGACGTGCCGGGAGAGGCGACGATCCGGGGAGAGTGATTGTACAAACTTACACTACCGAACATCAGGTAATTGCAGCAGTGCGATCGCACGATTATCACTCTTTTTCCCAAGCCGAGTTAGAACAACGGCAAGCCCTCAATTATCCCCCTTATGGGCGGTTAATTTTGTTGCGCTTAAGTAGTCTCGATCCCATTCAAGTGCAAAATACCGCGCAAATTATCGCCACAGCCTTGAGTACAGAAGAAGAATTCGAGATATTAGGCCCAGCACCAGCGAGTATTTTACGGGTAGCTAATCGTTATCGCTGGCAAATATTGATTAAATTTGCCCCAGATGCGTTACCACAATTACCAGATTGGGAACAAGTGCGATCGCTTTGTCCTTCGTCTGTTAGTTTGACAATTGATGTAGATCCATTAAATATTATGTGATTTTACAGGGTAAAAGATTAGACTTCTTGGCATTTGTCGGGAAAAGGGGAAGGGGAAAGGGGGAAAGGTTTGTTATTTTCCCTTTACCCTTTTCCCCTCTCTTGCAAAAAGCACAAATGCCAAGAGGTCTATTGAAAAATCTTGTCTATCTAAAATCAACAAGATTTTGACAAGTTTTGTAGCGCGGTCTAAATCTTTGTTGCAAAATTGAATTACGAATTACGAATTACGAATTACGAATTATTTTAATCTAGTTAATCAACAATTCTGGTGCTACTAATCCTTTTTGGATAGCTAAGACTGCGGCTTGAGTGCGATCGCGTACTTCTAGTTTCTGTAAAATAGCATGAACATGAACCCGCACTGTACCAGGGGCAATGTAGAGAATTTCAGCAATTTCTTGATTGCTTTTGCCAGTTGCTACCAGTGCCAAAATTTCCTGCTCCCGCTTCGTTAAGGGATTTTCTAGGGTTCCCTCAGTTTTTGCAGGTAGCGCCGCATTAGAATTACCCTCAAAAGCTGCTCTAATCTCTGTTGTTGCCGTTTGATCCCACCATGAAGCCCCGGCTGCAACCGATCGCACTGCCAATATCAAAGACTCAGCAGGAATACCTTTCAGACAGTAACCTTGTGCCCCAGCAGCAATTAACCGTGAAATCAGAGGTTTTTCAGAACGAGATGTTAAAACGAGAACTGGTAAATTTGGGTGCTTCTGCTTGATTTGCCGACAAGCTTCAATCCCACCAATACCGGGTAAACCTATATCCATCAAGACCAAATCTAAGGGATAGCGATTTGCTAATTCTACAGCTTGTTCTCCATCTTCTGCTTCTGCGACAATCTCCAAAGTAGTTTCTTGCTGCAACCGCATCCGCAGACCAAGCCGAAACAATTCATCGTCTTCAACGAGTAAGATTTTTGTCATTTGTCATTTGTCATTAGTCAAGGGGCAGAAGTTCTTTAATTTTTAATTTTTAATTTTTAGTTTTTAATTGATTTCTCATCTCCCCGGTGGTGGACAAGCTGGGAGTCTAAAACCAAACAGTGCGCCTCGTGGTGAGCGATTCTCTGCCCAAATTGTACCCCCATGAGCAGCGATAATTTGCCTGGTTAAATAAAGCCCTAGTCCAGATCCTGAGACGTGGCGATCGCTATGTCCTTGATAAAATCTCTCAAATAAATGGGGTAACTCTTCTTCGGTAAAGCCGGAACCAGTATCGAGTATTTTTACCACTTGATCGCTAGAATAACCTTCAAGTACTACTTCTACTTTACCCCCACGGGGGGTATGATTAATACCATTACTTAGGAGATTGGTGAAAACTCGCCCCAGTTGCAAGGAATCGCCATTTACCCAGAGAAAACTCCGAAAATCTGATTCGCCATAGTGCAGAGAAATATAAACCTGCCGGGTTCTTGCTAGTTCAGTCAGGGTAGCGATTACTTCCTCCGCTATGGTTGCCAAGTTAACGGGTGATATCTGTAATTTCAACCCTTCAGCATCATTACGGTATACATCTAACAGGGTTTGGACTAATTGCAGTGTACTCCGATGACTACGAGCCATTGTTTGAAGAACTTTTGCTTGCATTGGCGTGATTTCACCAAATTGCTCGTTTTGAAAATATTTCAGCGTTTCAATTGCTCCTAATAAAGGTGTTTTCAAATCATGGGTTAGGGTAGATACAAAATCTTCACGCATGATAGCTAGTTGTTCTTGGGAGCGTAATTGTGCTTGGGTATAAGCGATCGCTTCTTCATTGCGGTGGTTGCGATCGCTTAACCAACCCGTTACCATCAAAGCCAATACTGCAATCAATCTATTTGCCAACGTTGGGGCATTAATCATTTCTCCGCCTGGGATAAACAAATTTAACAATGTTAATCCTGTGGCTACCAAAGTGATCCCCAATACTGCTTTCCGACTCAATCGAGAATCTGCTACCAAAATCGTTCCTGTGTAGAGGTAGCCAAATACGTACTCAGGTGGTGTCAAATATTCTAAGCCTATTACGATCGCAAAAGCGATCGCTATTAGCCCATAAGTCTCCCGACGCTCATTTATAGCTTCTTTCATAGCCACTAATCGGCTCAATATCATACTAAAAAATCGTTATCTACTATCTTTACAACTATTTAATTCAGCGATTATGATTTATCTGCAATCTATATCTGCAAATATGAACTTGAGTATTGAACGAGGGCCTGGGGATTGGGAACTGGGGACTGGGTAGTTGTCCACAATGGACTGAGTATCTAACACAACCTTCCCATACTGTAATTCCTTTAATAAAATCCTCTTAAATATTTATATTCTTTGAACGTAGCAAACTTCGAGAATGTATTGTATAAACAAATAGTACTAAATAGCGAGATAGATGAATTAAAAGTAAAGATTAAATATTTTTAACAAAAAGTTTAATAAGTATCTGGAAAATAGTATTGAAGAAGAATTCTAATATATGAATAGTATTTGATTGTTGCGAACTTAGGTAAAACTTGAAGAGTCTTCTTTTTTTGCCTATTGCCTCTTAACTGCCGATCGCGCTTCGCGCATTACGCAAATAAATTCAACAATCAAAGCAGACTGCTATATATATTACTAACGTGACTTACGCAATAACTCTCTGAAACTCTTATTACTTTGTGTCCTTTGCGTCCTTCTTTAACGAGACGCTACGCGAATGCGGTTCGTTTTATCATGATTTTGCGTAAGTCCTAACTAAATTCCTCCAAATCAAATACCTCAACAGTTAATCTGTTATTTCTAATAATTGGCTTACTAGCATTTAAATTTTATTAAGCGCGAAATATATGGGACAAGGTTTTTTGCAAATTGGCTTAACACTGTGTATTGTCATAGCAATCACTCCGCTACTCGGTAGATATATAGCTCGTGTATTCTTGGGAGAAAGAACACTGCTTGATTTTCTCATGAATCCTATAGAGCGAAGCATGTTCGTACTAGCGGGTGTTCGCAGAAAAGATGATATGACGGGTTCGCAGTATATCCGGGCTGTAATTTGCAGTAATCTAATTATGGGTATTTCAGTATATTTACTGTTATATTTTCAGAGAATCTTACCCTGGAATCCTAACGGCTTTGGTGCTATCAGTTGGGATGTATTACTGCACACAACCATTTCATTTGTAACGAATACCGACCAGCAGCACTATGCTGGTGAGACAACCTTAAGCTATTTTAGCCAGGTAGCGGCTTTAGGCTTTTTGATGTTCACCTCCGCAGCCACTGGGTTATCTGTGGGAATTGCCTTTATTCGCGGGTTGACGGGTAGAAAACTGGGAAATTTTTATGTCGATCTAGTCCGTGGAATTACGCGCATATTGCTGCCAATTTCGATTATCGGAGCGATCGCTTTGCTTATAACAGGTGTACCACAAACATTAGCGAAGACAATGGATGTGAGAACCTTAGAAGGTGGGACGCAATATCTTGCCAGAGGGCCAGTAGCATCCTTTGAAATGATTAAACTTTTGGGTGAAAACGGCGGTGGCTTTTTTGGCGTAAACTCAGCCCATCCTTTTGAAAATCCTAATGGCGCTTCTAATTTGATAGAAATGATTGCCATGATTTCTATACCAGCAGCCTTGATTTACACTTACGGTATCTTTGCTAACAACATCAAACAAGCTTGGCTACTTTTTTGGATGGTGTTTGTGATTTTTGTCGTTCTGGTGGGAGTGACAGCCGTGGGAGAACTGCAAGGAAATCCCCTGGTTAATAACGCTTTTGGATTAGAACAGCCCAATTTGGAGGGTAAAGAAGTTCGATTTGGCTGGGCACAAACGGCATTTTGGGCAGTTATGACTACTGCTACTATGTCTGGCGCTGTAAATGGGGCGCACGATTCTTTGATGCCGCAAGGAATATTTTCGACTCTTTTCAACTTGTTTATCCAGGTTATCTGGGGTGGGCAGGGAACTGGAACAGCTTACCTATTTATTTACTTAATTCTCACAGTGTTCTTAACTGGACTAATGGCAGGTCGCACCCCAGAGTTTTTAGGACGCAAAATTGAAAAACGGGAAATCGTCCTCGCCAGCGTGGTGTTGTTGATTCACCCAATTCTAGTTTTGATTCCCAGTGCGATCGCTTTGGCTTATCCCATTTCCCTTTCTGGCATTAGCAACTTTGGCTATCACGGTATTTCTCAAGTAGTTTATGAATACGCCTCAGCTGCGGCAAATAATGGTTCCGGCTTAGAAGGGTTGAAGGATAACACCCTGTGGTGGAACTTAAGTACTTTAGTTAGCTTAATAGGAGGACGCTACATTCCGATAATTGCCATCCTGCTGTTAGCTGATGGCATGGCTCGCAAACAACAAGTACAAGAAACCCCTGGTACTCTAAGAACTGATTCTCTAGTATTTACTGGTATAACTGCTGGAGTGACATTAGTTTTAGGGGTGTTGACCTTCTTTCCCGTTCTAGCTTTAGGCCCCATAGCTGAGGGTTTGAAACTAGCATCTGGCAATTAGAAAATTTATGAGTTATAAGTCTGAAATTAAGAGAATACCAAAAAATAAATAACTTATCCGGTTTTATAGGGAAGCCAGTGCTGTAGAACCCAAAAGAAGGTTCCCAACGCTCAATCTCAGAAACGCTACGCGATCGCTATCCATTCTAAAAACTGGCTTGTATTAGCGATCGCGTAACGTGCCCTACAGGTTGGATATATTTTTATTGGAAACTCCCACCTCTTGTACAGACGCGATTCATCGCGTCTCTCCTCCCACCTCTTGTACAGACGCGATTCACCGCGTCTCTCCTCCTAACTTTTAACTTTATTCATAAATCAAGTGGCAACTAACTTCAAAGCTAGACGGCCAAATCCTCGTTCTAGCGATCGCCGCCAAGGACGTAAAAGAGCAAGGACAAGTACGAAGTGGCTGTACTTAAGAGCAATTAGAGATGCTTTTGTCAAGCTCAACCCTAAGTATGCAATCAAAAATCCCGTGATATTTGTGGTTTGGGTGGGGACAATCATCATCCTATTGCTAACCATTGATCCCAACCTATTTGGCCCAGCCTTGCAAAAAAAACCGCAACTTTTCAACGCCTTGTTGTCAGGGATTTTATTTTTTACAGTTTGGTTTGCCAATTTTGCCGAAGCAGTGGCAGAAGGGCGGGGTAAAGCTCAAGCTGATGCTTTGCGATTAACGAAATCAGAGGCGATCGCTAAAAAACTAGCTCCTGACGGTACAATTAGTGAAGTTTCATCCACCAGCCTGAGACAGGGCGATAACATCTACGTCATTGCTGGCGATGTCATTCCCGCCGATGGCGAGGTAATTATGGGTGTCGCCTCAGTAGATGAATCGGCAATTACTGGAGAATCCGCACCAGTATTAAAAGAATCAGGCTCCGACGTTTCCAGTTCCGTCACTGGTGGGACGCGGATTATCTCAGATGAATTAATCATCCGTATCACTACTGATCCAGGCAAAGGCTTTATTGACCGGATGATTGCCTTGGTAGAAGGTGCAGAACGCAGCAAAACACCCAATGAAATTGCCTTGACAGTATTGCTGGCAGTTCTCAGCTTAGTATTTTTGTTAGTTGTAGTAACCTTGCCCGCACTTGCTTACTATGTCAACAGTCCAGTCAGCGTACCAATTTTAATTGCCCTATTAGTAGCATTAATTCCTACAACCATTGGCGGCTTACTCAGTACCATTGGTATTGCTGGCATGGATCGAGTTGCCCAATTTAATGTCATAGCAACTTCAGGACGAGCAGTTGAAGCTTGTGGTGATGTCAACACTTTAGTTCTCGATAAGACAGGTACAATTACCCTGGGCAACCGTTTGGCGGAAGAGTTTATCCCCATTGACGGTCATTCAATGTCAGAAATTGCTAACGTTGCGTGGGCGGCTAGTATCTTTGATAATACACCAGAAGGTAAATCTATTGTCCGACTGGCAGAGATGCTAGGCGCAAGGTTTGATTTCGACTCCAACCAGGCGGAAGGAATTGATTTTTCAGCCAAAACTCGGATGAGTGGGACTAACTTACCTGGTGGTTATGAGGCGAGGAAGGGAGCAGTAGAAGCCATTAAAGGATTTGTCCGTTCTCGCAACGGACGCAATACGCCAGAATTAGATTCTGCCTACGAACGAGTTTCTCGTCTGGGAGGTACACCTTTAGCAGTTAGCCTAGATAACGAAATCTATGGGGTTGTTTATCTCAAAGATATAGTTAAACCTGGTATCCGCGATCGCTTCCTTGCACTGCGACGGATGGGAGTGCGTACTATCATGCTAACTGGAGACAACCAAATTACAGCTTCTGTCATTGCTAAAGAAGCAGGTGTTGATGACTTCATTGCCGAAGCCACACCAGAAGACAAAATCAACGTCATTAAAAAGGAACAAGCCGCAGGAAAACTAGTTGCGATGACGGGAGATGGAACTAACGATGCTCCCGCATTAGCTCAAGCTAACGTCGGCGTTGCCATGAATACAGGAACGCAAGCTGCAAAAGAAGCCGCCAACATGGTGGATTTAGACTCCGATCCCACAAAGCTGATCGATATCATTAGCATTGGTAAACAATTGTTGATTACTCGCGGGGCTTTGATGACATTTTCCATCGCTAATGATATTGCTAAATACTTTGCAATTATCCCAGTCATATTTGTCGCTGCAAATTTGCAAAGTCTAAATATTATGAATTTGACTAGCCCTAATTCTGCTGTACTATCAGCACTGATTTATAATGCTTTGATTATTCCCGCTTTGATTCCCTTGGCATTGAAGGGTGTGCGGTTTAGACCACTAACAGCTAATCAGCTAGTCCAACGCAATATCTTAATTTATGGCTTAGGTGGGGTAATCGCGCCGTTTATCGCCATTAAGTTGATAGACGTACTGATTACACTTGTGGGTTTGGCTTAAGAAAGCAAAAGTACAGACGCTATGAAACAAGCGCATCTTCACCAAAGTAAAATCATAAACATTTTTACTTTTACCTGTTGAGAGAGGAAACCAAAAGAATATGAATAAACAGGTCGATGTTTGGGAGAAGTTTCTGTCGATAGATGTGATAAAGGCTATATCCTTTGTTTGGTTGCAATGGCGTGAACATCACCTAACACTCGCTATTTTTATCCTGCTGTGCTTGAATGTGGTAATTGCCACAGCTATTTATGCTGTTGCTAACAGCATCTTTGAATTTCGTTTTGATTGGGTAAAAGAATTAAAATTAAAACTTAAAACTTAAATTTTAGTAGTAATTGGAAAACTTTTTATGACTATTATTCGAGAAACTATCAGAGCAATTTTTATAACTTTAATGCTTTGGTTGTTAACTGCAATCATCTATCCTCTGATCATCCTGGTAGTGGGTCAAGTTTTTTTACCCTATCAAGCCAATGGCAGCATTGTGCTGAATCTTAAAAATGAACCAATTGGTTCGGCTTTGATTGGTCAAGCATTCACATCTGAGCGATATTTCCATCCTCGTCCTAGTACTGTTAGATATAGTCAGGGCAAAAAAGCCAAGCCAACCGGTATATCTGGAGCCAGTAATCTCGCTGCTAGTAATCCAGAACTACTTAAGCGGATTCTAGAAGAGGCAAATCAATTGCGAGATGAAAATCTTCAACCGATTGCTGATATGATTTATACGTCTGCTTCTGGTTTAGATCCGCATATTTCTTTCAAAGCAGCACGGCAGCAATTGACGCGGGTTGCTGGTGCGCGGGGAGTAAGAGAAGATGAGATCCTACGTTTAATTAATAAGTATACTGATGGCAGATTTCTATGGATTTTTGGCGAACCGGGAGTCAATGTTCTGAGATTGAATTATGCTCTTGACTTGCAAGATTTTAATCGTCAGCAAAATCAATAATTGGGAATTGGGAATTGGGCATTGGGAATTGGGAGGACAATAATAACTCTTAACTCAGCACTCATCACTCAGCACTCGATTGCGATAGATACCAAGAATGAAATGTCAGAGAATAGTAATACTGGTTCGATTGGTACTGCACCTTTAAATTCTGGAAGTTACTCGCTTTATCCGGCACGACGGCGCGGTAAGCATAAAATATTTATTGGTATGGCTCCTGGGGTAGGCAAAACTTATCGGATGCTGGAAGAGGGACATGCCCTTAAACACGAAGGAATTGATGTCGTAGTTGGGCTTTTGGAAACCCACGGACGCAAGGACACGGAGGAGAAGGCAGAGGGACTGGAGATTTTACCCCGTAAGCAATATCCTCGCGGTGATTTGACGCTAACGGATATGGATACAGATGCTATTTTAAAGCGATCGCCCCAATTAGCCTTAATTGATGAACTTGCCCATACCAATGTCCCTGGTTCCCCACGCGAAAAACGCTACGAAGATGTAGAAGTAGTTTTGGCAGCAGGTATTGATGTCTACTCCACAATGAATGTGCAACATTTGGAAAGTCTCAATGACTTAGTAGCTAGAATTACCGGAGTGATAGTCCGTGAGCGAGTTCCTGACAGGATTCTGGATGAAGCAGATGAAGTAGTGGTAGTGGATGTCACACCAGAAACCCTGCAAGAACGCTTATTAGAAGGGAAAATTTACGCACCTCAAAAAATCCAACAATCCCTAGATAACTTTTTCCAACGCCGTAACCTGATTGCTTTGCGAGAGTTGGCTTTGCGAGAAGTTGCAGACAACGTTGAAGGAAATGCGATCGCAACTACCCCCAACGGACAATTTTGTAATATTCACGAGCGGGTTTTGGTTTGCATATCCACCTATCCCAACTCAGTGCAGCTGTTACGCCGGGGTGCGAGGATAGCTAACTATATGAATGCACCGATTTATACTTTATTCGTTGCCGATCCAGAACGCTTCCTTACCAAGGAGGAAAGCCTACACATCCACACTTGTGAGAAACTTTGTAACGAATTTGAAGGTACTTTTCTTCGTGTTACCAACAGTAACGTAGCCAATGCGATCGCTGAAGTTGCCGAAAAATATCGGATTACCCAAATTGTAATTGGAGAGAGTCAGCGATCGCGCTGGCAAATGTTCCTCAAGGGATCGTTAACCCAAAAATTGGTGCGCTTGCTCAAAAATATCGATTTGCATATCATTGCCAGTGAAAAAATGGTTTCACCCAAATAAGGGATCAAATTTCCCCAAAAACCTCAGAAGTAAAGCTCCCATGTAGACCATAAGGAATATGATGCTTGAGATGTAGCCGCGCGATCGCTCCTTTAGAGAAATCACTAGCATCTAAAATTACCAAATCTGACCGGTGATGGGCAGCATCATAAACCAAAGCTAATACCCAACCATCATCTTCTTTTTCGGAACCTGGGCGCGGGACAAAAATCGGTTCACCGACAAAACCACGGGGTGCAGCACTCCAAAGTTGTTTTTCTCCAGACTCTAAATCAATTTTCAGCAAAGCTTGTAAGGGAGCATTACCAGTTTCTGCATGAGCCGCACCTATATATAGATATCGATAAGGGTGTCCGACATTCGCCGGATGGATGCTAGGAAATTCACAACAGCGACTATCGATTAATTCTTGCCGTACTGTTCCATCCTTTAGATTCAGACAAAATCGCCAGAGTTGTCCAGGTGAAGACGCTTCAAAATCAACTTGTCGAAAATCGCTTTTGGGTTCCACTTCTGGTAAATCTTGGTAGCAAATAGAGTCAATCAAAACTTCGTCTCTTACCTCAAAAGCATTAACGTGGTGGAAGACGAAACCCGACTGAGTTTCCAGAATTTTTATCTCTTCTTGCCCTTCTTTAGGGAAGCGGGGAATAATTATGATTTGAGTTGGCTGATTTGGCTGAAATTTGATACATTCTCCCGCCGCACGTATTCCCAAGGCGAAAGGTATGGGATTAAAGGTGACAGGATTTTGAAAGAAGATGCAGTAATTGGGAGTAATAACAAAATCGTGAATGAAACAGAAACCTGGAACCTGATGAGCGTGCTGTCTAACAATTTCACCCGCTGGGTTTAGCTCGAAAATAGTAATGGTGGTAGATAATCCCGGCTTAATCGAGAAATTTACCAGGCAAGGTTTACCCCCATCTTCCTCACAATTATTTTCCACGCGGGGATGAGCAGCGAAAGCTGCACCTGCTGACAAAGCACCATTAAAATATTCATTTCCCAAAGTTTCAAGAGTGTAGGGATCGAGGCGATATGCTTCAGAAGCTTCCCACAGTGCTAGCAGTTTACCACCCCAATAGATAACATTTGTATTAGCAATATTTTTGAGTTTGAAATCAAAGATATTAGCTAGCCAACCGCCGGGTTTTTGAGTACCAAAAGTACCGCGATAAAGGATTTTTCCCGCTTTTTGCTCTGCCAAATACCCACTTGTACGGACAAAGCGGTTACGAAAATGGGCACGACCATTAGTAAAGGTAATTTTGCTAATCATCCCATCCCCATCAAACGGGTGATGAAGATATTGACCATTCACATCCAACAAACCGGGGCCATTTCTAAACAGCGTACCTTGTAACTCTGTAGGGATTTGCCCTTCTATATCATCAATCCAATAATCAAACTCTTGGGTGAGAGATTCATATCCCCCCTGCCAGTCTGCACGAGTGTAGGATTTTTCTGTAACTAGGCTTTCTTGATTTTTCAAATGCATATACTTTGTCTTCTATTGTTACTTTGCACGAAAATATGTAACCGCTAAGACTTTTTTTGCAACTTCGCTGCAACGGGGAGGCAGCGTACTGACTCGACTTTGAATTTATTGCACTATTCCACTATTTTTGACTCTGGTTCTCTCAGTACCAACTCAGACATCAAATCAGGCAAAAACTCTTTTTCCCCATCTTTGGATGTCTCAGTTTGCTCTTCAGCAGCAGGTAGCCAATTTATAAATGGTAGAGGTAACAGCGTACTAAGGTTAGTAATGACCACCAATAGCCAAAGTGACTCAAAATTAGTTGCAGTAATTCCCAGCCAATAGGTGAGTAATGCCCCCAATGCTTGGGAAACCGTTCCTGCTGAATTAAATACCGACATCAATAAGGCAAATAACGTTGCTTCCACTCCAGAGGGACAAAGCCTTGCTGCTAGAACCATCACTTGCATAAAGGCAATTTTCCCCATCACAGTGAGAATAAGGCTATCACCCAAACTAAACCAGTGGTCATCTATACCCAATAGCCTGTTTGTGTGAGTCACTAACAACAGCGTCGTCATCCCTAAAAGTGACGAGAGTACAGTACTCCAAGCAAAAATTACGCGAAAAGGGATACTTTTAAGGAAACGTTGAAAAATCCAAACACCTGCTAAAGAAGCGAAACTTGTCACCAAGTTTACCCGCCCCAAAAATTCTGGTTCAAAGTGTAATTCGTTCGTAGAGAAGTAGAAAAAGGCTGATTCAGCATTTGGGGTCGCTTGCCAGATGAAGACAAAGGCCGTTGGTAGCCAAATTGTTTTTTGGGTAATGGCTTGGCGTAGCTGTTTTAGTTGATGTTTGATTGGTAAAGGGTTGGTGTGATTACTTTCGTTAGTATCTTTGCTAACGGGGGACTCAGCAATTAACCAAGCTACCCCTGAGACGATGAGAGGGAATAAGGCGGTAATTCCAAAGACAGTACGGGTAGTAAAGTATTGGAGCAACAAACCACTAAAGTATGCTGTTATTAAACCTCCGATCGCAGAAGCACCCCAACATAAAGATTGTAGCGAACCAGCTTTTGCTTGCGATTCGCCTCTGGCACGTTCCACAACCAGCGAGTCAACTATGACATCACTCATAGCGACACTAAGAGAACCAAGAGCGATCGCTAATGTAGCTGCCCAGCTAGTATGAACTATTGTGGCTAAACTCATCCAGGAAGCAGTTCCCAATATCCCGGATAAAATCAAGTAAGGACGACGACGATAGCCAAATATGGGCAAGCCATCAGAGATAAAGCCAAACACTGGCTTAATCATCCAAGGTAAAAAGACAATTCCCAATAGCGCCGACACCTCGACTGGACTCAGCAGCAGTTCATCTTTGAGGAAAAAGCTTACGGCTAGACGCGATAGCCCTAAAATTCCTTGGACAAAGTAAACGGTGAGAATTGCAATTAACTCCGCATTGGGTTCATTACCCAAGAACATTTTTTGTGTTAATGAGTCTTTGAGCTTGGACAAGCCAGATGATTGAAGCACCATTCGATAAATATTTTTTAAATTTTATCTACTTTTCTATCATATCGATTCTTAAAACCTGGGTTTTAGGATTAGCTCTATCCCAAGTTCAGCCTGTAGACTGGGTAATACCGATATCTCTAGGCTGAAAGCGATAAGCAGCACAGATTTTGTCAACCTTTCTCCAAGTGTTTTAGAGCAGTTGATCATAAAACAATACAGTTCAGATAAGACCAAAACACTTGTAGAGACGGCGATTTATCGCGTCTCGAAAACCAAAATTTTTGATCA
>NZ_JAVRCP020000054.1:0-40224 GCF_034530675.2 Nostoc sp. DedVER02 | reverse complement strand
TGACTAAATATACCAATCATTCTAGATTCCTGATAAATTCTGGCTCCTGACTCCTGGGTGCTGAATCCTTACGATTTCATTTCATATAAACAAACGTTAAATTGCTATACCAGGAAAACTGATAGAGTAATTTAGTTGCAAGTATAGACGACGCAGTTGTACGGTTAGTAGTGCCAATTGAAGAATTCAGTAGTCAGAATTCAGTAGTCAGAATTCAGTAGTCAGAATCAAGACGCTCGTTCGCGCAGCGTGCCGTAGGCAAAACTCGCTTTTTCGTGTCGCTATCCGCCAGTCGGAAAGTATTCATTGCTGAATTCTGACTCCTGACTCCTGAATTCTGTTCGATAAAATAGCAATGAAGCTGTAGTTGGGCTATTTGCAGCAATGCAAAATGCTGTAATCAAATTTATTATTGTGCCATTGTCAAACCCATGAATTTCAAACCTTACCAAAACACTTTTGATGAAAAATTAAGCGCAGGTATTGGTTTAGCTATTGGATTGCTGTTTATTGCGGGTGGTTTTTGGGTGCGTAACATAGTTATACACGAAAGTGCAACGCTCAATGAAACGCAAGGTACGGTAGTGGACAGCATCACTCGTACCGATCGCAGCGATAAGAACAATCAGCAAAAAGAAACTTATGCGCCAGTTATCGAGTTTCTAGTCAACGGCAAACCGACTCGCTTTACAGGCAATTATGAATCCTACCGCTCCAGCAATGGCCATGTAGTGGTGGTACGTTACGATCCTAAACAACCGATAAGTAGTGCGCGTGTGGTGAATCCACTTGAAGGTTTAGTACCTTGGGGGATGTTTGGTATGGGTGGATTAGCTGTGGTTTATAGTCTGGGTGCGCTGTTGCCTGTACGCTGGTCTTCTGGTGGGTAACTATTTTGATTTTCGTGCTGACTTTGGCGGTGTTCGGTGTGCGCCAAAATATTTTTCACTGCGGTAACGCAACCACACCCGCAACACTTGCGGAATCCGATCTTTTTGTTCTTTAGTTAGGGTGTTGTAAAGGGCTAAGGCGCGATCGCGTTCACCCCGACAAGCAGCATTATTGTGAGCATCCCAATAGCTACGCGCTACTCGAATCCGCCGACAGACTTCTTTAATCAGGGCTTCTCCGGTAAGTGGAGTATCTTCGTTGGCCATACTCAAATACAATAAATTTCTAATGCTATCCTATCGGAAACTCAAGGTTTGGGCTATCTTTAGCGTATTAAGAATGTTGGCATGAGGGGGCTAACACTGCAATCGTAAAACTGTTCCAACAAATATAATTTTCACAATCAATCCCTGTGGTTAGGGATTAACTATAGCGATCGCTCATACGGAACTGCGATCGCTTCTCTAATTGGTTCAGAACACAAGTCTGTTCGTTCAGAACACAAGTCTGTTCGTTCAGAATACAAGCTTATTCGTTCAGAACACAAGCCTGTTCGTTCAGAACACAAGTCTATTCGTTCAGAACACAAGCCTATTCGTTCAGAATACAAGCCTATTCGTTCAGAATACAAGCCTGTTCGTTCAGAACACAAGCCTGTTCGTTCAGAACACAAGTCTATTCTCGCTTGATTTTCTCCAAATCCTTCGCCGCACCCAATCGCTAAAAGATTTGATGCGCAGTGTTGTAATGCTGTTGGGCAAGTTCTGTATTGCTGCGCTTACGCTAAAATAGCTGTAAGTGCGATCGCTTTTTCAACTTCATAATTCCACCTCATAACTCGGCACTTCAAGGTTTTTTCTCAATCTGTCGAGTTAAGAAGCTGAGAAATCTAAACTTTGCCGAAAAGAGATTAGTATTTCATTCAATGCAGCCATGTCAATTAAAAATGCATCATGTCCGTGGGTTGAATTCAGCCACGCTAATTGAGCATTAGGGATTAAATTTGCTAATTCTTGTTGTTCTACTGGCGGATAGAGGATATCAGAATCAATGGCGACAACTAAAGTCGGTTGCTGGATGCTTCGCAGAACAGATTCATAATCTGATAAATTGGGAACTGTGCGATCGCGTCCAACATCGTAGCGATCCATTGTGTGGGTGAGAGTAATGTAAGTGTTGGCATCAAATCGTTCTGTCAGCTTTTGACCCTGATGTTGTAAATAACTCGCTATAGCAAACTGCTCAGATGCATCATACTGCCGCCCAAAGCGACTTGTAAAACTATCCCAAGAACGATAAGTAGACATCGCCATCATCCGCGCCACTGCTAATCCTTGATTTGGGGGGGTATCTTGGGTATAGTTCCCTCCTTGCCAATTTGGATCTGCATAAATTGCCTGTCTTTGGGCTTCACTTAATCCAATACACCAAGCAGAATGTCTGCCAGAAACAGCGATGGGTGCAATACTTTCCACCTTGTCTGGATATAATAATGCCCACTCCAGTGTTTGCATCCCACCGAGTGAACCGCCAATTACAAGCCGCAGAGATTGAACACCCAAGTATTCTAGTAGTGCAGCTTGCAGATGAACCATATCTCGGATTGTAACTTTAGGGAAAGATACGCCATAAGGTTTTCCCGTTGTTAGGTTGATAGTAGTTGGGCCAGTTGTACCGTAACAACTTCCCAAAATATTGCTGCACACAATAAAATCGCGATCGGTATTAAAAGCTTTCCCTAAACCAAACAAAGGTTCCCACCAATCATCAGCGTCAGCCGAACCAGTTAATGCATGACAAATTAATATCCCATTATCGCCTTGAGCATTTAACTCTCCCCAAGTGCGATAAGCAACCTGAACCCCAGTTAATGTTTCGCCACCTTCAAGTTGAAATGGCACTGTAAGCTGATAAAACTGGGTTTGCGGTGAGATGAAAGTTGAGTAGATCATATATGGTATGGGAATTGGGAATTGGGCATTGGGAGCTAGGAGTTAGGGATTTCCAGGAAATCAATTATCTAAATAAACGAACCACAGAGACAAGGCAGCGCGGTCTTGGGGGTTTCCCCCATGAGCGACTGCCGCGCAGAGAACACAGAGTGAAGATAAATAGAGAGATTTTGCGCTCAACTTTGGGATATTTTTTATTTGGAAGTCCCTTAGAAGTTAGGAGTTAAAAGTTAGGGAGCAGAGGTAGATAATGCCCCATGCCCAATTCCCAATTCCCCATTCCCAATTTATTAAAATGCCTGCTCAAAGTCTTCTTTGATATCGTCGATATGTTCAATTCCCACTGATACCCGTACCAAATCGGGTGTCACGCCTGCGGAAAGCTGCTCATCATCACTTAGCTGTTGATGCGTTGTAGAAGCGGGATGAATTACGAGGGTTTTAGCATCACCAACGTTTGCTAAATGACTCGCCAATTTTACACGATTAATAAAGGCTTTACCTGCCTCCAATCCACCTTTGATGCCAAAATTTAAAACTCCCCCAAACCCATGTCGGAGATACTTTTTCGCTCGTTCATGATGTGGATGATTGGGAAGTCCGGGATAATTAACCCATAATACTTGCTCTTGCTGCTCTAACCATCGAGCCAATTCTAAGGCGTTACTCACGTGACGATCTACACGCAAAGAAAGAGTCTCTAATCCTTGCAGTAAAAGAAAAGCGTTAAATGGACTCAAAGCCGGGCCAAAATCCCGTAACCCTTCGACTCTGGCGCGGATAATAAAGGCAATGTTGCCAAATGTTCCGCCAGGGCCAAATACTTCTTGGAAATTCAACCCATGATAGCCGGGTGCGGGTTGAGTAAATAAGGGAAATTTGCCGTTACCCCAGTCAAATTTACCCGAATCGACTATTACGCCACCAATGGAAGTACCATGTCCACCAATCCATTTAGTTGCAGATTCTACTACGATGTCTGCACCATGTTCAATTGGTCGAGCTAGATACCCACCAGCACCGAAGGTATTATCCACAATTAAAGGTATGCCGTTTTCGTGGGCAATTTCAGCTAAAGCCGCAAAGTCGGGAATGTTAAATTGAGGATTGCCAATGGTTTCAACGTATAACGCTTTGGTGCGATCGTCGATCGCCTGACGGAAACTTTCTAGATCGTCTCCCTCAACAAATTTGACGTTAATACCTAAGCGTGGTAAGGATACTTTAAACTGGTTATATGTTCCCCCATATAAAAAACTGGTGGAAACGATATTATCTCCAGCCTGAGCGATCGTGCTGATTGCCAAAAATTGCGCCGCCTGACCACTAGCTGTTGCTAAGGCTGCCACACCACCTTCTAGTGCAGCAATCCGCTTTTCAAATACATCCGTCGTCGGGTTCATGATTCGGGTGTAAATGTTACCAAATTCCTGGAGAGCAAATAACCGCGCTCCGTGTTCGGTGTCGTCAAAAACGTAAGAAGTCGTTTGGTAAATGGGTACAGCACGGGCATTAGTTCCAGGAGCCGGCTCTTGTCCAGCATGAACTTGCAGGGTTTCAAAACGATATTGTTCAGACATCAGGAGTTATTTGAGTTTCTAACTTATACAAAGGAAGTAATATACTATTTGAGCGTTGTATTAGATTAATCAACGGTAATTCTTCAGGCTTGCAGTATTTTACAGCTATTTTTAGTAAATTAAACAATAGTGTAGGGTAACACAGCTACCTGTGCTACCCTATCGGAAATTGTTGGCTAATCAAGTAAGTTAGGGAACCAGCATGGAACGAGAATTAATCATCCCTGCTTCTTGAATCGTTGAAAAAGCATTTTTCCCGATGATGCGATGAGCCGCAGTTGTCGGATGAATGCCATCCCAGAACAAAAACTGGTCTGGGTTACTACAGGTGCTAGAGCCAGATAGACATGAACTGGTGACATTAGTAAAGTTAAAGGCTGCCGGATTTGTAATGGCATCTCGATACAATGCATTGGCATCCAATTGCACAATCTCAACATCAGAATGCTGTTGACTTATGATTTTAAGCGATCGCCTCAAGCCTTGATTATGTGCTTGTGTTAATGCACTAAGATTCACAGAATTTGCACTGCTTCTAGTGGCAGGTAACTGTCCTAAATCTGGTAAATTTGCTACCAAAATCTTTTTAGCACCCACATCAGTTAGAGAGTTGATTGCCGTTGTCAAATTTTTAACAGGAACACTTGCACTGCTTACCCCTTGCAAATAATCATTTGCCCCTGCCCACACCACATACAAAGCATCTGGATTTGTCTTTTGATGTGTCTGCGTAAACGACTGTACTTGATTTACCAAGCTAGGTACGTAGCTGTTGCCAACACTGCCCGTAGTCGATCCTCCATAAGCAAAATTATTAGTTTGTTTAGAGGAGAGATGGAGGGATTCGGCAAGATACTCAATCCAAACCCGGCCATTTGAGTAACGCCCCTGAAAGTAAGTTGGGTTAGGCGGGTACATTCCTCCTGTTGCCCGGAATACCATCCCTGTATCCGAAAGACTATCCCCAAATACGTAAAGTTCAGCGATGGGATGAGTTTTATCCATAAATTTTGCCGCTACAATCATGATAAAAATTAGGAGAGCAAGTCCCGTTCTTAAAAACCACTTTTTTCTTTGCATTAAACTTTTCTGCAAACCCTAAAGACTATAGTTGTTGATGATTATTGTTGTGAGTAAAGATTGAGCTTGCAATTGAATACTTCTCTAACTTAACAAGCTAGTTTTAGAGCTAGTGAGCAAAACCGGATACTTTCAGGTGTGGATTTTGCTAATTGTTTTAATGCAACGCTGTTGTGTTTTAATCAATACTGTTTGGTTACCCCTCTTCTGTCACTTTCCGAGTATTCTGAATAAAAGGATTAAAAGAAAAAACTCTGGAAGGGAAGCAGGGCAATGGATGTAGAATTACAAATCTTGAAACATTTGGCTAGAGACGCCCAGCCAACAGTTGCGCTCGTAGATGAATATTGTGCAGAGTATCAAGATTTATTTAAAGAGGTAAGAAATTATGAGTGCTTCAAATATTTGCATTTAGGAATAATCTCGCCAATAAAAAGAAAATCATTACCAGAAATAGCTAAAGTTGTAAGTATAAACTCTGCACAATCATTACATCATTTTATAGCCAATTCAAATTGGTCAATAAATGAATTAAAAATCAGAAGATTAAATCAAATCAAGAGAGCATTAAATGGAAATACCATTACGGTAGTAATAGATGAAACAGGAGATAGGAAAAAAGGTAAAAAGACAGATTATGTAGCAAGGCAATATCTAGGGAGTGTGGGAAAAATAGATAATGGGATAGTTACAGTCAATGCTTATGGAGTTTACTCTAATATAACATTTCCATTAAGTGTAAAAGTATTCAAGCCAAAAGGGACACTAAAAGAATCAGATAGATATCAAACTAAAATAGAGTTAGCGTCAGAAATCATTACAGAATTAATTGAAGATGGCTTTAATATTGAACTGGTACTGGCAGATAGTTTATATGGTGAAAGTAGCCAATTTTTTCATAAATTGGCTGAATATAAATTAAATTATGTAGTAGCAATAAGAAGTAATCATGGAGTCTGGTTGCCAGCTAATCAGAGGGTTAGGGCGAATAAGTGGTGTAAATTTGAGAGAACATTTAGCAATCAAAAATCAGAGTTTAGATACATTAGAGAAATAGTTTATGGTAAAAAAAGAGCCGTAACTTACTGGGAAATAACTACTGACCCAGAGACCATGCCGGAAAATTCTACAACATTTGTGATGACAAATCTTCAAGGAAAGCTGAAGAAAACTTTAGGCAATCTATATGGATTAAGAACATGGGTAGAATATGGTTTTCGCCAGTGTAAGCAGGAACTAGGTTGGACAGATTATCGTTTTACTAATTTCCAACATATTGAGAGGTGGTGGGAAATTATTTTTTGTGTTTACACAATGATTAGTTTAAATTCTTCAGCTTTTTTAGAATTAAATAAATCTCGCCAAATGGGAACAGAGATACAACAAAATACTTCTGTTGATTTTTCTAATCATCAACTATGGAACCATGAGGTCGGATGGAAGAATACTTTAAATAATCTCCGTCTAATTCTACAACCGCTCTTACTATTTTGGTTGGTTTATCCTTGGCTAGATATTTTTCCTAATTCCGATTTATTCCTGGGATTCAATCATTTAATTAGTGCAATGAATCAATTTAAACCCTCTTATGCTTCTGGATAGTTTAGTTTATTTACTACTTGCTTATTCCGGAAAGTGACAGAAGAGGGGTAAAACAATACGGTTCAGTTAAGGACTACTGGTAAAAAATTTTGGGTTTTTGAGACGCGATAAATCGCCGTCTCTACAAGTGTTTTGGTCTTATCTGAACTGTATTGCCAATTAAAAGACTTGTGTATACACGTAGCCTAAAAAGGGGGGCTAGGGGGGAGCAAGCAAAATATTTAATACTTCTCAGACATTCTCTTAAGAGTAAATTTTTATGCTCACCGGATTTTGTTCGGTAAATTGTGCAAAGATTGCACCCAGTATTTACCCTGTATCCTACGATTTTTTAAACTGGCGATCGCTGCTGCAATAATTCTCTCATCAAAAGTCACCTTGACAGATGCGATTAATCGTGTTCCCTAATTCTTAATCTCCAATCAACTCCACTGCATCTCGTCCATCGCAATTTTGTAAGTAAACTTTGACAACCTCTTCTTTAGCAGTAGGCAACTTTTTGCCAGTAAAATCTGGGTGGATTGGTAATTCTCGATGGCCTCTGTCTACTAATACAGCTAAACGAATCACTTCTGGTCTACCGTAGTCGTTGACTGCGTTCAAAGCTGCGCGAATTGTCCTTCCTTTGAAAATCACATCATCCACGAGTACAACCGTTTTCCCCGTAAGATCGAAAGGAATTTCGCTTTTCGTTGGAGTCCGTAATCCAATTTTGTCAAGGTCATCTCGATAAAATGTAATATCCAAAGCGCCGACTGACACAGCAACACCTTCTAACGTCTCAATCTGACGCGCCAACAATTCGGCGAGTAATGCACCTCTGGTATAAATCCCAAGAAGCACCAGTTGAGACAAATCACGTGTCCTTTCGACAATTTGAGAAGCGAGACGAGTTAAGGTACGACGGATTTCTTCGGATGAGAGAATTTCAACTACTTTGGCAGACATAGGGAATGATGAGTTAGGAGTTAGGAGAGACGCGATTAATCGCGTCTGTACAAAAAGTGGGAGACGCGATTAATCGCGTCTGTACAAAAGGTGGGAGTTTTGATTCTTAACTCCTAACTTTACATTTATCATTAATTGTTTGGGAGTATTAAGAATATTGCGATCGCTATGCCTAACCATAGCAAAAAACAAGATCGAGTTAGCTGCAAAGCATTGTGAATAGAAGTTACGGTAATGGGATAAATTGGATCTCCTAGCAGTGGCTTGTACTTAGCTACCCCACGATACCAATTTGTACCCCCCATTTGCACACCCAAAAAAGCAGCATAGACGCACTCACTCCAACCAGAGTTGGGGCTAGGATCGTTAATTGCATCTCGACGACAAATTCGCCAAACATCTTTCGGTTTACCCGATAACAGTGCCAAAGTTATAACTGTTAACCGACAAGGTAGCCAAGTCAAATAATCTTCCAACCGCGCACTGAACCATCCTAAATAAGTATAGGGTGCTTCTCGGTAGCCCACCATCGAATCAAGAGTACTGCTGGCTTTGTATGCTAAAGCTAAGGGAGTTGACCCCACAATTGGCACAAAGACACCAACAATTGCAAAAAAAAGCGGAGCCATCACTCCATCGGTGGCATTTTCTGCAACCGTTTCTAAAACGGCTCGTAAAATTTCTGCTTGTGAGAGGTTTTGGGTATCTCGACCAACATAATTACTTAAAATCTTCCGAGCCTTCTCTAAATCTCCGGCTGTTAAAGGTTGTAAAACAGCCATTGCTGCTGCTCGTAAACTTCTGCCAGCAAAACAACTAGCTAAAAGAATGGTATCTATTGCAATTCCCAACAAAGGATGAACTAATTTAGCACTTTGAATAATCAAAAAACTAATAAGACCGCTACCAATTATTAGGATAATCCCTAGTACAATTCCGGCTAGGCGTTGTGTGAGAGGATTTTTACACACTTGCAGAAAAAATTTGCTTAGGTGAGAAATTACCCACCCCATAATTTGCACTGGATGAGGCCAATCCCAAGGATCGCCAATTAAGTAATCTAAAAATGCAGCAATTATTAAGATATAGATGCTATTGGTCATGAATCACAAGTCAAGAGTTAAGAGTGAAGGATCAATAATTTAGACTATTGACCAGAGGCGGAGCGTCTCCGGCTCCGCTCTTGACTAAACCACAAAACTAGCTTCTTCTCCGAGGGAAGCTTGCCAGCTACGAGCATCGTAATAAAGGTCTGCCAGAGTAATACTGTACAAAGCTTCCTTGAGCTTTTGGTTGAGTCTCTGCCAAAGGCTAAATGTTACCCAATCTTCAGCTTGTGTAGGCGCTGGGGTGTGATGGGGTAAATGGCTAGTCTCACCAACTGCTTCTAAAATTTGTCCTATAGATATTTGTGCAGGCTCTCTTGCCAATTGGTATCCGCCAATGCTACCTCGAATCGATTTAACTATTGATGCACGACGCATTTCTATTAGTAATTTTTCAAGGTAAGGAGCAGGGATATCTTGGCGTTTTGCGATCGCTCTCACAGATACAGGCCCATATTTTGGCTGTAAACTCAAATCTAGCAACGCCTTTACACTATAGTGTCCTCTGGTAGTTAGTTTCATTTTGGCAAGTTTTATTGTTTGTTCTTTGTCATTTGTCTTTTGTAAATAACCAATTACCAATGACTAAGGATCAGTTTTACTTATGATTCTGTAACTCAGTTATCAATTCTCAACAAATAAATAACCTTTTGAGCGTTAGTTTAGAAAACTTAAACATGTATTTTAGCAGTGATTTACAAACTATATATATAGTTATCAGCATTGCCAGCATTCTCTAAAATACATTGTCTTGACAATATTGTTAATGGCATAACAATTGTGCATCTGAGTGTAATATACTTGGCTAGGTTGAGATAAAAACTAAAGGATTATGTTCCTATTAGCTCAACCTCAGCTAAAATAAAATCGATTCCAACACTTCAAACATTCATTTTCGACCTAAGTTGATGCCTAAACAGAAAAAAATTGAACCCCTACTCGGTGAAGAACTGCTCAAAAAAGTCAAAGAGCTAGAGAACGAGAGCAAAGAAGACAAAGCTAAGAAGTGCGGCTACTATACCGTTACTAAAAACGGTATAGAGCGTGTCAATATGATGAAGTTCTTAAATGCCCTAATTGATGCTGAAGGCATTCAATTGGACAGTACACCCAGTGCTAATGGGCGTGGTGGACGTAGTGCTAGCTATAGAATTAGTGTGCAATCGAATGGTAACTTGCTTATAGGTTCAGCTTATACAAAACAGATGAATCTACAGCCAGGAGATGAGTTTGTCATCACTTTAGGCAAAAAGCACATTCGCCTGAGACAGGTAGATCCTGAAGATCGCGAAGGTGATGAAACTATAGAAGCCACAGCTTAATAAATATAGATGGTCATTAGTCAATTGTCATTTGTACTTTGTGAAAACCAATGACCAATGACCAGTGACCAATGACTAATGACTAATAACTATATCTGTGGTGGGTAAGACTGGTAAATAATCACGAAGTGCTTTGCGCGTAACGGCTAAATTGCAGGTTAATGCAATTTGCTCTCTTTCTAGTAAACCCAAAATGCAATCGGGTTTGTCTCGTGCCACCACTGGTAATTGATGCAAACCTCGAAGACTCATGCGGTCTAAAGCTTCAGATAATAGTTCATCCTGCCATGCATAGAGGATTTCAGTAGTACAAATGTCTATGAGAGTTTGACTGGATAAATTATCTGGAATTTCAGTTACCGAATTTGGGTAAGTTTGCCAAATAGCAAGGGCACGGTTAATATCTTCCAGAGAAAGTATACCAACTAATTGCTCGGCTGCATCAATTACTAAAGCACTGCGGACGCGATCGCGGATCATTTCCACAGCTGCATCTAAAACTCCAAGAGTTGCAGGTAACTTTTTGGGATAGGGATGCATGGCATCTTCTACCAAAATGTGCTGAACAATTTCAGCTTGTTCATCTTTCAATTCCGAAAGACCAATTTGTTGTAGATTAGAGTTAGAGTTAAAAGTTGGTTTAATCCTTTCTACTAACCAAACACTCAAACCCACAGCTGCCATCAACGGTAGAACAATGCGATAGTCACGGGTTAATTCAAACAGCATTAAAATAGCCGTTAACGGCGCTCTGACACTAGCAGCTAGTACTGCTGCCATTCCCACCATTGCATAAGCTGGAGGAGCCGCCATTTGATCGCAAATAGTCGGAAATGCCACAGCTAAAATTTTGGCGTAAGCTGAACCAAAAGAAGCACCTAAAAACATAGCTGGTGCAAACAAGCCACCGATGAAACCACTACCTGTACTAATTGCAGTCATCAGTAGCTTTACCACCAATAGCACCACCAAGAGGGAAAGGGGAAACTCCACATCCTGAAGCATCGCTTCTACAGTTTCATAACCCACACCCAGAATTTGCGGGAAATGCAAAGCAACTGCGCCAATCATCACACCGCCAATAATTGGATGAATCGGCTCAGGAATTCGTCCCAAAAAGGCAAAACCTGGAACCTTCCCAGCAAAGCAGGCTTTTGCTGCCCGAATTGATTGCGTGTAAGCCAGAGAAACAAGACTCGCTCCTAAACCCAAGCCAAGATAAAGGGGTAATTCCAAAGGACTGCGGACTTGGTAAGCAGGTAAATCAAAAGCAGGTTGTGCCCCCAAACCAATTTGGGCAATTAATGCTGCTACCACCGCCGCTAACAGTACTACACTTACCGCAGAAGTAGCGAAAGATGTCGCTCCCATCACCACCTCCAGAGCAAAAAATACTCCAGCGATGGGAGCATTAAATCCCGCCGCCAGTCCAGCCGCCGCGCCAGCACCCAACAGCAAACGTTGTCGCTCTTGAGATACATTGAGAATTACAGAAAACAACATCCCAAAATTTGCGCCAATTTCTACACTTGGGCCCTCTGGGCCCAAAGAAGCACCGCTTCCCAAAGAAACAGATGCGGCCAGCATTTTCGTAACTGGTCTTAGTGGTCGCTTAATTTCTGTTCCCTGAGAGGCGGCAATCAGAGATGAAAGCCCAGGGCCAAAGTCTTGAGTGCGCCAGCGCATCAAACCAACAATTAACCCGCCAAGAGTCGGAACGCAGGCTAAAGTCCAAGCACCCCAGACACCGATTTGACCCATTAAATTTTCCAGCATCAGCTGGTGAATCAACTGGATTAAATAGTGAAAGGTGACTACACCCATACCCGTACCACCGCCAATGAGCATGGCTAAAAACAGGACAACTGTTTCTGGGGATGGTTGAAAACGATTAATTAGGTCAGCTAAACGAGCGGAAGGTGTAGGAAATGCAGGTTGTTCCGTTACCTTCCTCAGTTGAGTGGGAGGTAGGAGAGTCATTGAGAGGCGAGGTAAATGTAAGAAAAAATTTAAATTTTTATCTGTTACTTCTCATTGTGAGCCATTATTTAGCAACGAGACAAGTAGACTTTATTTGCTTGATTTACAAAGCTTTAGCAAAAGATGTCATTGTGCAAAATTTTTGTGGGGAGAATGGTTAAATGGGCGACAATTATTATTGGAGGGTCAAAGATCGTTAGTAGGGTGCAAGTGAGTGCCAACACTATTTTTTTTACAGACAACAAAGTTTTTGTGGGCTAAGTGGACGCACCCGCGAACATTAACTAGGAGTCATCCTTGCCTAAATCTAGCTATACTCGTGTTGCGACCATTGAGCCATCCTTGGTAGTAATACAATGTATGTATGATTTCTGGCTGTTGTCAGACCATACTTGGAAGTCTGCTAAGTATCGATCGGAATTCAATATAGCTATTCTTATAGAGCGAGTAAATGGACTAGGCGGACGAGCTAAATGAATATACACACCTTTGATAATCATTATGTTACTTGCCCAATTTGCCAAAGAAATGCCACACCCAAACCAATTAAAACGCGCATGGGCTTATTTTGCTGTCCTTATTGCCAAGAACGGCTAGTAGTTTGCCAAAGCGGTCATTATGTGCGCGATCCGTTTACTTGGAGGCAATTGATGATTGCTTCCTCGCTACGTCGCCAAAGCCGACCTCTAGCTAGGATTATCAGAGATTTTGTCTTGCTCAAACGTCCTATGGTAGCCTTGGCTGTGGGAAGTGCTATTTTCTTTAGTGCGATCGCCCTAACTCAGGAAAAGACAAGCTACGATCGCCAAATCTCTCCCACAACAGAGAAAGTTAATCAACCAGGAAAAACACAGTAAATGGATTAATTTGGTATAAATCAAATCTTAATTTGATTTTTGTAATATTATAATTAAATACTTTTATGAAACCGTGTCTTATTGCACCAAATAAGACGCGGTTTTACATCATGTCCGCTTTAATATCCGCCCTGGTGAAACAATGAGATCGGATTCCTTAATTTTTTCCAGGGTAGCTAGATAATAGCTAGCTTTTATTCACTTTAATACATCAGCTTACAGAGTTCTCACAGCAAGAGCTATGAATAATTTCACTGCTTCTTATAGTTTAATTGTACTACTTTAGGATTCTACCTAGCTGCTAAACGGGCATAATCTCCCAGCCATTGAGACTTTTGAACCTCAGTTTTGAAGCTAAAGAGCCACATTTCTACCATTCCAACGATGACACTTTTGCGCGATAGTAATTTTCTCTGAGATGTCCTCCCTCTTTGCACTTGATCAAAATAAGCTTCTATAGAAATATCTGGCAATAACTGTAAGTTCAAATCATGCATTATTTTCTGCCGAAATTTTAGATGCGATCGCAATAGTTCTTCAGGAGTGACTCCCTGTTGAACAACAATTATCCCCCTTGGGCAGCGTAAAAAGGCATAGACAATAGCAAGATTAGGAGAATTATCTCTAAAACTAACTGACCATTCTTGCTCTAAACCACTGCTAATATCACAAAATACTGATGAACGCCCAGGTGTTTGCACAACTTCTGCAAAACAAAAATGTTTTGGATGGCAAAAAACTCTAGCGACAGTAAGGGTAGATTCTGATAGTTCTAAGTCGCTAATTCTAGCAAACCCGAGGGACTCTAAAGCATTTGTGTAGTAGTTGAAAGTCTTAGCATCTATTTGAGATAGAGCTTCTAACTGTGTGGTTGTAAAATTTAATTTACTAGAAATTGTTGAAAGGAATGCTATTTTAGCAACCACCTCAAATAAGATAATAAAGGTAATTGTGTTAATAAACATATAAGAGATATCTGCCGGAATAAATTTTATATTCAGCAATAACTGGAGTATTATCTTAGCAGCAAAAGCATTCCAAATAAACAAGAAGCTAAAAGCATAGATATATGTAATTGTTTTTGTTTTCATATCTGGATATATTTGGGTATTTAAATGCCGCTTGCTGGTAGATAATCCGATAAATTTACTATCACCAACATCCTAAATTTCTTTATGTATAGTTCCCCAAAAATCAATACCTCAAACATAAAAGACAAAATTTTCTACATATTGTTCGAGGTTTTATCTTCTTGTGGATAGAATCACACTTTCTTTAGTAAGCGGCGTTCCTCCCACCACCTTCATAACACGATGATGATAGTGACTCTGACGCTCAATGCTCATGATGCTCTATGACCTGCTAACGCCAAGGGAGAAGATTCGGCTTCGCTGGGCGATCGCTGCGACCTATTGAAATAATCTTGCTGAAAAACGGGAAGACTATGGTTATTCCCTAATAGGGAAGTCTCCATGAAAGTCGTGAATAGAAAAATGCTCAATAAATCTCTGCTTAATTTTTTAATTTTGCCTATTTCTTTAGTTCCCTGGTTGTCTATGGGAATACTGGGTAATTTCCAAGCCAATGCTTTACCAGGGCAAAGTACAGAGGAAGTAGGCACTTGGATCAAAGCACACCCCACACTCCAGCCGAGGAGTGGGGAGAAATTATTTGTGCAAAAGACTGATACCGCTGCTCAAAGATTCACTTTTCAAGCGTCGGTATTGCCCCCTGGTAGGGTGGAATTTTCTAAAGACCGTGGCACAATCCGCAGCGAGCGTATTTCTATGTATGATGCCATTAACGGTATGACATTTGCGCGTCTCCAAGAATCCTTGCGGGTGATTTATGGTTTGGAGATTTATCAAGACTACGATCGCGCCCAAGTTGTGTACGAGTATCCTAACCAGAAGGTGGTTAACTCGGCGCGTCTTGCCAAAACTCCGATTCGGGAGGCTTTAAAGGGAGAATTACGAGTAGGCGATCGGTATGTATATTGGGTGGAAGTTGCCCAACCCAAGACTGGTAAAGCTTTTACCGGTCAAATGACGGTTTTGCTCAAAACTGACTTAGACAAATTAGAAAGGGAATTGCAAATTCGGTAATGGGAATTGAGAATTGAGAATTGAGAATTGAGAATTGGGAATTGGGAATTGAGTATAGTTATTCTCCTTGCCTCCTTGTCCCCCTTCTCCCTGCCCCCTTGCTTTTTCCCCATCTCTCTGATCCTTTGATCGTTTAAAGGTTATTGAAGTGGTGTTCTATACTTTGCCAAAGCTTATAGGAGCTAGGGTTTGCCATATACCTGAAAAGATACTTTCAGAGGCTAAGGAAATTCGTACCAAATCTTCCTTTAGTAGTGGTGGCCAATCTATGCCAGCTTTACGCCCTGCGGCAAATAGCTGTTGTGCCTTAATGCTTAACTGATAAAGGGCCAAAGCCAGTTCTCGGTCTAGGGTCTTTGCATCTTTAAGGGCTTCAAACACCACTTTTAATGCCAACAAAATTGAGGTGATCTGACCGGGTACCGGCGGTTTACCCTGTTTCATACGCATTAACAGCGCATCTGGGTTTTCCTCGGTTGTAATTGTCTGATCTATGAGGAGTTTCCGGGCTGTTTCGTAATTCATGTAGTCAGTTTAGCGTACATTTTGCTTCAGCAGTAATACCTAATTAAAAAGTCATATAATTGGCTTCTAGTTATTTATAGCAATCTCATTTGATTTGTGAAAAGATATGCTTGGGGAAATAATGGAGAATTTGCGATTCTCTAGGTTAACCAGATAGACTGACATATAATCATATCTTTGAAAAATACGCCACGCTTGGAATCAGAAGCAAAATGATATCACTGAATTTACTAGAAATTGAGCGTTCTATCCTTGCCTTGTCTGTGGAAGAACAACTTTGGCTGCTAGAAAGCATTGCTCGACAAATCCGAGAAAGTGAGTATAAAAAAGAGCAATTATTTGATACTAAAAATCCTGAACAAGAATTTGAAGTGATGGTTAGTGAGCCGGTAATTCCATTAGAAATTTCTGCAATCAATGATGAATTTGCAATTTCTGAAATACTTTAATATCTAACAGTAATGAGGATGAGTTTGACAAATTTAAAAAGTTAAATATACAGCTTTTATAAATTCTCTCGTTTTTCTCGTTCCCAGTCTCTGGCTGGGAATGCCTAATGAGGGTAGTGTTGCCTTTTGACTTGCAGCAGAGCTATCAATGTCAAAGCATTATTTGAATTGTTGATCTATTGTCAAATTTGTTACTTTAACAAACTCAATAAATATAGTATTTTTTTACAATTAAATTTAGGATTACTATAGTTGCTAATCAATAGATACCATACATAATTTCTGCATTTATTATTGTAGATTTCTTTTTATTTCATTTATCTTTACTAGTAGACACTATTATGGTAGAGGCTAGGGTAAATACGCTCATCTGATGTTGCTAATTAATAAGACAACAGGGACAATCCTGAAAAAACAACTTATTAAGGGTACTCATTACATTGTTTGAAGTTATGTAGCCTTTTGATTACGGCCTATCAACCACTGCGGTAAACTATGCGTTGATTATGATTCTTTCGCAGAGAAGAACACTCGGAAGGAGCGGTTTTTTCAATGTCTCATACCGTAAAAATCTACGATACCTGCATTGGCTGCACCCAATGCGTCCGCGCTTGCCCTACTGATGTACTTGAGATGGTTCCTTGGGATGGCTGTAAAGCTGCTCAAATTGCCTCTTCACCCCGTACAGAAGATTGTGTCGGCTGTAAGCGCTGCGAAACCGCCTGTCCCACCGACTTTTTGAGCATCCGGGTCTACCTGGGTGCTGAAACAACTCGCAGTATGGGTCTGGCTTACTAAAAAGCTAGTGCCGAGTGCTGAGTGCTGAGACAAAAAGAAGTAAATCAAAAAAGCAATTTCTTGATTCTTCTCTCAGAACTCGGAACTCGGAACTTAAGACTTTGAAGTGTGTCAATAGCAAGCAGCTTTAGCATCGTAGAGTGGATACTAGCCGCTTTACGAAATCTTAATTTTAGATTGGGAATAAAAATCTCTGGGTACTTAAATCCTAGAATCTGTATTTGTACTGTCAGGTCAAAAGCTGACGGTGAATCTGCTTTAAAAGCTCAAAATCCATAACAATACCTAGTGGTAGAGGGAGTAATATTACTCCCTTTTTTCTTTACAAAACGTCGATTTTTTGCCAAACACTATACTGGATTTAATCATCCTGAAAAAAAGTGGTGTGAACAATGTGCGGAATTGTTGGATATATAGGCACTCAAGCGGCGACAGACATTTTACTGGCTGGGCTGGAAAAACTAGAGTACAGGGGCTACGATTCTGCTGGAATCGCCACTGTTTGGGAAGGTGAAGTTAATTGTGTGCGGGCAAAGGGCAAACTGCATAACCTGCGTTCTAAATTAGAACAAATAGAAACCCCCGCCCAGATTGGTATTGGTCACACTCGCTGGGCAACTCATGGTAAACCAGAAGAATACAACGCCCATCCCCATTTAGATACGGCAAAGCGAGTGGCGGTAGTGCAAAATGGCATTATTGAAAATTACCGCGACTTACGCGAAGAACTCAAAGCAAAAGGACACCAGTTTGTTTCTGAAACTGATACTGAAGTAATCCCCCATCTCATAGCCGAATTTTTAAAGCATATTCCCCCCTCATCTTCCTCATCTCCCTTTTTAGAAGCAATTCGCCAAGCCGTTAACCATTTGCAAGGGGCATTTGCGATCGCAGTTGTTTCTGCTGATTACCCCGATGAATTGATTGTTGTCCGCCAACAAGCGCCCTTGGTGATTGGTTTTGGGCAAGGGGAATTCTTTTGTGCATCTGACACGCCTGCGATCGTTGCCTACACCCGTGCAGTGCTACCTCTGGAAAATGGCGAAATTGCCCGCCTCACACCATTGGGCGTTGAGATTTACAATTTTGCTGGCGACAGGTTGAAAAAACAACCCCGGCTGCTCAACTTCAATCCTGCACTGGTAGAAAAGCAGGGATTCAAACACTTCATGCTCAAAGAAATCCATGAGCAACCAGGGGTAGTAAGAGCGAGTTTAGAAGCATACTTTAATCCAGGTGAATCTACTGAATCGCCAATCAATCTTGGTTTACCTGCGGATTTCTACACTGATTTAGAACAAATTCATATTGTCGCCTGCGGTACAAGTTGGCACGCAGCATTAATCGGCAAATATTTACTCGAACAATTAGCAGGAATTTCAACTCAGGTACATTACGCTTCTGAGTATCGCTATGCACCATCACCCGTGACGGCTAACACCTTGATCGTTGGTGTTACCCAATCAGGTGAAACAGCCGATACCCTAGCAGCTTTGACGATGGAAAAAGAACGTCGCCAAGGGAAAGAACCCAAATATCAAGCGCGACTATTGGGTATTACCAATCGTCCTGAAAGCAGCCTTGGTCATCTAGTCCCCCATGTCATCAGTACCTTAGCGGGAATTGAAATTGGGGTAGCAGCGACAAAAACTTTTACTGCTCAACTCATGGCGTTTTATGCTTTGGCATTAGATTTAGCGGCTCGTCGTCAGGCAGTTTCAAAAGACACATTAGATAAAATTATTAACGGGTTGCGGCAAATTCCCAAAGAAATTGAGGCGACTTTGGCAAATCAAGAAAGTTTAACCGAACAGCTAGCCCACGAATTTGCTGAAACCAAAGATTTCATTTTTATAGGAAGAGGAATTAACTTCCCCATTGCTTTGGAAGGGGCTTTGAAATTAAAAGAAATTAGCTACATTCACGCTGAAGGGTATCCGGCTGGCGAGATGAAACATGGCCCGATCGCACTTTTAGATGCGAAAGTACCAGTAGTTGCGATCGCAATCCCTGGTAGTGTGTACGAAAAAGTTATTTCTAATGCTCAAGAAGCCAAAGCTAGAGATTCTCGCTTAATTGGCGTGACTCCCGTCAACGATGGCGAAGCTGCGGAAATCTTTAACGATCTTCTTCCCGTCTCTCATGTAGAAGAATTACTTTCTCCGATTTTGACAGTAGTTCCTTTGCAATTATTGGCTTATCACATTGCCGCCCGTCGCGGTTTGGATGTCGATCAGCCTCGGAATTTGGCTAAAAGTGTCACTGTAGAGTAATATTTTTACAGCGCTTAATCCTGAGTGCTGAGTAATTACTAGCAAGAAGATTACTCAGTATTTCCGTACTATGGTAAAAGCCCCGCCCGCAAGTGTCGCGGAATCTTTTTGTATGGAGTTGGTTGATACCCCGCCCCTTGTGGGCGGTCTTTTAACTCAGCACTTTTCATATAACTTTATATAAAAATGGCTTCTGAAAAACTTGTATTTTTTGCAGAAGCCATTTTTATTAGAAATTTTTATGGGTATAATAAATTCATTTTCAACTAAGTAATCTTTGCTTAAATTCGCACTAAAGTATAAAATTATCCAAATATATATTTGTACAACGTGTTTATACTATGGAAAAACCTGTAAAAATTTTTGATTTCTGTTTTGAGGTTGAATTTTATCTAAAAATTGCTATTAGTTGCACAATTGTTCAACAGATATTGTCCTGGCTGTTGCACAATATTGAACTCAACTTTATAACTCAAGTAATTTTTTACTGGCTAGTTGGTTCTGTGTCATTTTATAGCATTGGTCTATTCATAGAAAAAGTAATTAAAAACAATGATATTTGGACAGAAAAACTGAATGTGAGGGTTAAAAAAGTCAAAAAACAACCATTTCCCTCTTTTACTGCAAAAGGCATAATTATTGGGGAAATTAGAAGTTTGATAGCAGCTTTAATAATTCTTTATCTAGCACCAGAGGTAAATAGAGGAAATAGCTTGCTACTAAATTTTGAATGGTTCTTGATGAGAATAATTTTTGCTGATTTATGTTTTTACGTTTCCCATTTCCTACTTCACAGAAAATTCTTACATAAAATACACCTAAAACATCATGAGTTTGCCGACTCATCAAGTTTTGTCGCTGGACATAAGAGTTTGACTGAATATATTATTGTTACTATCACAGACCTTTTGCCTATCTTTATATTTGGGTATGATATAACCCAGTTATGTGCTTGGACTATTATAGGCAATGCTTACAATCTAGAAGGCCATAGTTCATTATCAATATTCTTTGTTCCATCAGATTTTCACGATCTTCACCACAGTTGTTTCAAGAAAAACTATGGTATTCAAGGATTTTGGGACAGGTTATTCAACACACTAAATTCTCCTACAAAGAAGCTAGGAATAATGTTTCCTATAGCTTATTTGGAGCATCTCACCATCAAGTCAACTAATACTTTAGATTGAGAAATTTAAATCTATAAAACTCCTCCCCTGATTCTTGGGGAGCTAAGATAAGGCATAGTTTAGCAAATGTTAATTGCCAATAATCTAGAAATTATAACTAGTTATCTAAACTTGATATTCAAGAGGCAAAATTGTCAACAAATTCTGACTCTTGATTCTAATTCTATGTCAAAAATTACCACCCCATTGTTCCTGGACTACCTTTAAATGGCCCAACAATATCAGCAGTAATCCATCCTCCGTAGAAATCACCGGGTTGAGACATAACTAGCTCATCATTTACATAACAAGCATCCATTAAACTAGGGTAAAAAGCATAGTACTCTTGAATAGTTACAAAATCAGGTGTAGGGTCAAAATATCGCCAAGCAGCGTTATTTATATACTTATCACCAATGCTAATATCATAATATTGACACTTACCTTTCCATTCACACCAAGTTTTTTTAGGTGTTTCTATCAGATATTCTAGTTTAATGTCTTCTGAAGAAATGTAGTAAGAAGGAGGGTGACTAGTTTCTATGACTCTTTTAGCTTTACTTGTTTCTGCTAAAACAACATTATTAACAATTATCCGAATTGATTTGTTGCTATCTTCTAAACGAGCCGGACGCGGATAATCCCAAACTGACTCTTGACCGGGTTGTGGAGGAATAGGATTTGGTTTCATAGTTAATAGTTTCCTGCTTTTATGTCTCTAAAAATTGCTATTACTGTAACTATTAGTATTCTGAAAAACTTGTTTTTATAAAACCTCATGTTAGCCTTAATGCTTGATATCTTGAACAATTCTAAAACCAGCGTGTTGATAAAAATTGGGGCGGAACCAGTTACGGTAATATTTTAAAGCTTCTGTACCGTTAGTTATCCAACACCCTCCTAACATCATCTGATGTTTAGTATCAAAAAATATAGCAGAATTATCTTCGTAAAGATAATGAGGCTTATATCCCAATAAAGGATTTAAATGATCGCTCAAATGTTCCCAAACATTACCACGTAAATCGTATAATCCAGAATAGCTTTTAGCGCTTTCTAGCATTCCTACTGGACTAGGTGAGCCGAATTTTAAATTGACATTGTAATTGTCTACATCTTCTAACAAACCACTACCATAAGTTGCTAAATGATATTCGGCTTCACTCATTAAACGAGTATCTTTCCCTTGCCAACAACAGTAAGCCATTGCTTCATAATGATTGACTTCTACAGGCCAATCTAAGGGTAAGTCGATTTCATCAAACATGGCTCGATACTTGTAGCTACCATTTTCAGGTATCCAAAATTTGGGATATTTGATGTTGTTTTCAGTTTTCCAATGCCAAGATTCGTTATCCCAATACGCTTGATTTTCGTAGCCACCAGCCTTGACAAAATAAATAAAATCTGCATTAGTAATCAGATATTTACTGGCTAGAAAAGGTACAACTTCAACAGTGCGATCGCCATAATCAATATCCCACCCATAGGTCGGATCGTCAAAGGCTTTGCCGAGTTTTACTACCTCACCCGCAACTTGTATCATTTCGTTTTGAAGAGTGTAACCATTAAAAGGAGCGTATTGCCAGTTTGGGGGGCGTTTTACTCTCTCTATTGGTAGTTGGCGAATTAACATCGAAGAGGTTTCAATATGAATACGCTGGTGTTCAATCCCCATAATTAAAGCCCAAAGGGGATGATGGGGATGAATTGGTAGAGTAATTGGGGTAGTTTTAATAACTTCGGAAATTACAGAATGTGCTTGTTTTCGATATTCCCAAGTTTGTTTAACTTGCGGCCATTCCAAATGTGCGATCGCTTCATTTAATTCCTCTGGTATCTCTGGATCGACTCCAATTTCAAACAGGATTTCATAGTCGGGATTGATCCTTTTTTCTAATAATCCAACGGTAATTAACTTGTTGATATAGAAAACAGCCGAATGTCCTAAATAAAACATTAGAGGATTTCTCAGAGGATCGGGATTTATATAGAATGTATCATCCCCAATCAGGCTATTCATCAAAGTATCTTCTAGTTGCCAAGCATTCTCAAAGTAATTGAGAATTGCTTGAGAATTACAACTATCAAGTTTTGGAGGTCTAGCAGATTGTAAACTATTCATGCGTGTCAATTAATTGATTTTTCGATGATAGAAGAGTAAACTATTTTGATTAATTAGGGTATTAATGACCCAAAGTTTTTTAAATTATAGGGTGATTGCAAACTCGGTTTATACTTCTCTGGGCTGGTTTTTAATTTCACGTCGAGAAAATAAATATCCATGAATAAATACCACTTACTTAAGTATTGAGAAATGAATATACCCTAGTTTGGGTAATGCCCACTTGCTTTAAGTAAGTGCCATTTATGACAAAACCGTAAGCTTTATCGGTTAGCGTTTAAAGCCTAATTTATGGATATATCTATTGAAATTAAATTCTAGGGAAGCAAAATTTAAGCTTGACAAAGAATTAACCCAAACCACTGTTTAGGATCTGTCCAAGTTTTCAGTGTCTTAAGTCCGT
Organism: Nostoc sp. DedVER02; assembly: GCF_034530675.2. Classification (NCBI taxonomy): domain Bacteria; kingdom Bacillati; phylum Cyanobacteriota; class Cyanophyceae; order Nostocales; family Nostocaceae; genus Nostoc; species Nostoc sp. DedVER02. The sequence continues at coordinate 17,059 of NZ_JAVRCP020000054.1, read as the reverse complement.
GTGTCTCCAGTTGTTTTTGCATATTTACTAAATCAAACTTACGAGAAATTTCGGTGAGAATACTTTCTCCATCTGCAAAGCTAACTTGGAAATCTAAAGCTTGTAGAGATACTTCATGAGTCTTTTGGCAATGCAGATACATCTCAATTTGGGCATCGCTTTGATTATAAATAGCTTGGTGAGTGAATAAATTGAGGTCAAAATCGCCTTGAAAACGCCAATTTAAATGGGAAAGTATATTTAAGTTAAAAGCAGCCGTTATTCCCTGACTATCGTTATAAGCTGGTTCTAAAATTTCCTTGGGTTTTTGTAAATCAATCCCCAAAAGGAAGTAGTCACCTGCTTGTAAAGCCCTGGTAATTTGGCTTAAAAAGTTATCGCATTCTTGTGGGTTAAAATTACCAAGAGAACTGCCTAAGAAAAAAATCATCCGTGATGATGCAAATGTTGTTTCTAGCTTCGTCAATGCTTGTTCGTAGGTTCCTATTAATCCCTCGACAAATAAATTTGGATATTTTTGTTGTAGTTTTAGTACGCTAGATTTAAGGATTCCATGACTAACATCAATGGGTACATATCTACAGTAGTTGGTAATTTTTTGGTAGGCATCTAACAAAAATAAGGTTTTTGTAGAACTGCCACTACCTAATTCTATCAGTTCACAACCACCTGTTATCTGAGCTATTTCATCGGCATATTGTTGCAAAATCCATGCTTCTGTTCGTGTTGGGTAATATTCTGGTAATTCACATATTTTTTCAAAGAGTTCCGAGCCGTAATCATCGTAAAAATATTTAGGGGGTAAGGTTTTGGGAGTTTGAATTAATCCTTGAATTACATCTTCACCTTCATTGTTGAGAGCTTGATAATGCTCATTAAGAATTTTGAGAGATGTTGTTAGCATTATTTCAATATCCTTAGTTTTGAATTTAAGTATTTAATATGACATATTTTAGTATTTCATAGCAAGGTTTATATTTCAGTAATTCATACTGAATAAAATACAAAATATACGTCGATTTAGCGTAGTATAGATGTGCTTTCCTAATTTAATATTAGTTGATTTATTGAATAGTGAGCTAATAAGTATGTCGCTAGGAATAAACACAACTATATTATTAAAGGTCAACCTCTTGAAACTATCACTATTGAACAATTACAAATGACAAATCACAAAAATCGTAACTTAGTTTTATTTATGCAAACTTATAGTTAAGTTAAAAATAATTGCATGTTTACTAGCGATCGCAAAGCCAAAAACACTTTTATTTATTTTTGTTTAAAATACAGTAAACGCGATAAATTGCCACAGCAGACGCGATAAATCGCTACAGCAGACGCGATAAATCGCCGTCTCTACAAGTTGTCATATAGATAACTGAGCTTTAGAGAAATATGATTTGTATTAAAATACAAAAACTGTCTATGTTTTATTTTCTAAAATTTCAATAATCTGCGATCGCCTGACTCAAAGGTTAAAGGTGCGTAGTTTACCGCCGTAGGCATCGCCATATTCACTGTAAATTTATCTAGAGCAGTTGGGCAACTAATTAGAGAAGCAAACAGCGATGCCTTCACAGTAGGCATCGCGGATTTTAGATTTGATCTAAAATCCCAAATCGAGTTATCGATTCACCGCCGCCGCTTCTCGTGCTGCTGCTGCTTGATCTGGGTGGATACCCAAGCGGGTGAGATTAATCCGACCTTTGTTATCAATTTCCCGCACTTTGATAATCACTTCATCGCCCACTGCTACTTCATCCTCAACTTTGCCAACGCGGTAGTCAGCTAGTTGTGAAATGTGGATCATCCCTTCTTTCCCAGGCAGAAATTCCACAAATGCACCTATGGGTATAATCCGAGTAATGCGTCCTGCGTAGACATCCCCTTCGTGTAACTTGCGGGTCATGCCTTGGATGATGTTTCTAGCTCTTTTAGCCTTGTTCTCATCCACAGCCGAAATTGTCACCGTGCCATCATCTTCGATATCAATTTTTGCACCAGTTTCTTCGGTAATCCCCTTAATAGTCTTACCACCGGGCCCAATTACCAAACCAATCATGTCTGAATCAATCTTGATTGTTAACAGACGTGGGGCGTAAGGTGAGGTTTCAGTCCGTGGCGTGTCGATGCAGGCGAGCATTTTCTCCAGAATATGCAACCTAGCTGCTTTGGCTTGGTGGACGGCTTGGGAAATAATATCCAACGACAAACCAGAGATTTTCATATCCATTTGCAAGGCGGTTATTCCGGTATCCGTCCCCGCAACTTTGAAGTCCATATCGCCCAAAAAGTCTTCAATGCCCTGAATATCAGTGAGGATTCGCACTTCGTCCCCATCTTTAATCAGACCCATTGCTGCGCCACTGACGGGTTTGAGTATTGGTACACCAGCATCCATCAGGGCGAGGGTGGAACCGCAGACTGAACCCATTGAGGTGGAACCGTTGGAAGAAAGTACTTCTGATACGATGCGAATCACGTAGGGAAATTGTTCTTTTGACGGTATCACAGGTAGGAGCGATCGCTCTGCTAATGCCCCATGACCGATTTCACGCCTTCCTGGAGAACGCATTGGCTTGGTTTCCCCGACTGAAAACGGCGGGAAGTTGTAATGATGCAGATAACGTTTATGTTGGTCTAACTGCATATCATCGTTGAGGTTTTGGGCATCCCCCGGCGTACCCAAAGTACAAGTAGATAATACCTGAGTTAGTTCTCGGTTAAACAAACCGCTACCGTGGACTCGCTTTGGTAAAACACCAACTAAACAAGAAACACGACGCACTTCGTCAAGTTTACGACCATCAACGCGAACGTCATCTTCGATAATTTGCCGCCGCATGAAGTACTTAGTAATATCTTTAAAAGTGTTACCAAGTGCCTTGCTATTTGCAGTTGCGGCAACTCGAATTGGATCTTCTTCAGGAAGTTCCTTAATCGTCGTGGCAATTTCATCCTTGACGACATCTAAAGCGGCATCGCGTTCGGGTTTGGTGTAATTAAATTGAGACAGGATTTTTTTTATCTGGCTGCTAGCGCGATCGCGGATATAATTTTCTAGCGTCTGGTCTACCTCTGGTGGTGCTTCTTGCACTATTACTAGACCCAGTTCTGCGACTAAATCTTGCTGCGCTTTGATTAAATCCCGTACTGCTTCATAACCAAAATCAATCGCCTCGATGATATCTCGTTCTGGCAACTGATTGGCTCCCGCTTCCACCATGATTACGCCATCTGGTGAACCGGCTACTACCAGATCCAAATCTCCGGCTTCAATTTCTGCATAAGTGGGGTTAATAATGAAATCATCTCCCACTAAACCAACGCGAACTGCTGCCATTGGCCCATTAAAAGGAATCTGAGCCATCAGGGTAGCGATGGAAGCGCCTGTAACTGCTAGTACATCGGGTGGAACTAACTCGTCCATCGATAGCGTTAAGGCGATAATTTGCAGATCATCCCGTAGCCATGAGGGGAACAAAGGACGCAGGGGACGGTCTATGAGACGGCTGGTGAGAATTGTTTTTTCTGGTGGACGACCTTCGCGCCGCATGATCCCGCCGGGAATCCTACCAGCTGCATATAGCCTTTCTTCATAATCTACTGTGAGGGGAAGAAAATCAATGCCTTCTCTGGCTTGCGATCGCGTAGCTGTCACTAAAACGGATGTGTCCCCTGATTCTATCAAAACCGACCCACCTGCCTGGGGAGCTAGTAAGCCTACTTTCAGTCGAATATCCCTTCCATCGAAGGATATTGACTTATCAACTTCTGCCATTCAGTTCTTTTTCCTTCTCTTTCGCTATTCTCTTTCTGTGGCAATCCTAACATTTATGCACTAGGGCTGACTTCTAGTACATACAAAGATAGAGAACTGCTTCTTAACCCTGTGAGGTAAAGTTTTGACCTTTCTCCTAAGAGAAGCTACGGTGTACACACAAATCTGAAGTTGCTCAAGAATCTGGGTTTTACCCTAATCACTGCTTAAATTCAATAAACGACCACCCGAATTCAATAAACGACCACCCGAATTCAATAAACGACTACCCGAATTCAATAAACGACTACCCAAATTCAATAAACGACTACCCGAATTCAATAAACGACTACCCAAATTCAATAAACGACTACCCAAATTCAATAAACGACTACCCAAATTCAATAAACGACTACCCAAATTCAATAAACGACCACCCGAATTCAATCTTACCAAGGGTGGATTAAGGGGAGTAATGTAACTTGTGTATACACGTAGTCTAAGAGAAGAGGGGCTTTGAATTTTTCCCCTTCCCGACGTGGCAAGGGAGTTGTACCAATTCACAAAAATTCTGATACAAATGATTTATCTTTAAATTCTTTCTCCCTGCCCCCTGCCCCCTGCTCCCTGCTCCCTGCCCCCTGCCCCCTGCTCCCTGCCCCCTGCCCCCTGCCCCCCTGCCAGTATTAGGGAGTTAGATTTGCCTGCATACGTGTACCTTACCGAATTGAAAATGGCTATAAGTCATCAACGCAAAGCACGATACATCATTAGCGCGTCTACTACTTGTTCATCCCCTAGCTTCGCTGCACGTGGGATTCGTCCAATAATCTCAAATCCTAACGATTGCCAAAGGGTAATTGAAGGTATATTAGTTTCAAAGACCAAATTGAACATTACTGCCTCGTAGCCAAGGTTTGCTGCTATCAAGAGCATCGCCTCCCCCATGAACCGCCCGATACCCTGACCGCGTAACTCAGGTTGTACAATAAAACCAGCGTTGCAAATATGGCAACACCGACCGGGGAAGTTTGGTTTTAAATAAAACGCCCCTAATATTTCTTTTGGCTTGTGTGTACCATCCTTACCAGATGTCCTGACAACAAAGGCATCTTTACTTAACCAGTAAGTTGAAAATTCTGCCGGAGATAGAGGTTGCTTTTGGGGATAAGTTTTACCTTCAACAATTACAACATTTAATAATGCTCTTACAACCTCCTGTTCTTGAGGATGCATATAATCTAGTTCTACTGTTATGTTGTTTTTTATAACTGTAACTAAGGGAAAATCCATTATTAATAATGTTTATACATAATAATTATTTAAAATTATTATAAATGCTATTGACAAGATGTAATCATTAGAGTTTTTGCAAGTTTAAATTATTTAATTTTACGAAAATCTGAGTAGTTAGCAAATGGCGATTTTACACGGTAATTGGTTACTCAAAAATCAAAAGGGTTGTTTATTTATTTGGGGAGAAACATGGCGATCGCCACGAGCGAATTTTGACCCTAATGGATCTGAAGATATTCCAGTACATCCATTGGCAATGACATCGGTTGAGTTGAGTGAATGGTTAGTTTCCCAAAAAATGGCGATTACTAACTTTATCCAAAAACCTCAAGTTGCGTTCGCCCCTGGCGTTGGCGGAGCCATCGCAACTACTGGACGAACACGTAAAGCCGTCAGTACGACTGAGATAAAGTTACCAACGCATTCGCAAATCATTGCGCTACCAACTCATATCTCTGAAAACAATGCAGAAGGAACATCTGCAATTTTCCCCGTACATTCTGCCAGCTTGGGATTAGAAACAGACTCCCCACAATATTTACAACCTTGGCAAGTTGAGGGTTTTTGTCTCAACCCCAGCGAAGCGGTAAAATTTCTCGCTGCTATTCCTCTAAATGCTGCAAAAGGAGAAGATGCCTTTTTAGGAGGAGATTTACGTTTTTGGTCGCAAGTTTCCCGATGGAGTTTAGATTTAATCTCGCGGTGTAAGTTTTTACCAAGAATTGATAGACAATCAGATGGTGCGTTTGCTGGTAAATGGCAAGTACTTTTAGACAGTGCTGTAGATGGAACTCGGCTAGAAAAATTTTCTGCGGATATGCCGTTGGTTTGTCGCACATATCAGGAGGGAGTAGGGACTGGGGAGGAGTTTTCTCAATCGCTGTTCTATGTGGACTTTCCGATTGAACCTCAAGAATTACTTTTAGGATTTCTCAACAGTACGATAGATGCCCAAGTGCGAGAAATGGTGAGTTCTCAACCTCCAATTGAAGCTAAAGCGATCGCATCTTTACCAATTGCGGTGCGGCAGTGGTTGCAAGGTTTAATTAGTGCATCTGATTCAGTTAATGCAGATGCAAATGAAATAGAACGATTAGAAGCGGCACTAAAGGCTTGGACGATGCCGCTACAATACCAATTAACTCTTAAAACTCTATTTCGTACCTGTTTTCAACTGCGTTCTCCAGAGTCAGGGGAAACAGATTGGACATTGGCGTATTTTTTGCAAGCGGCTGACGATCCTGAATTTTTGGTGGATGCAGCAACTATTTGGAACAATCCAGTTGAACGATTAGTTTACGAAAATCGGACAATTGAGCAACCACAAGAAACGTTTTTGCGAGGTTTGGGAGTAGCGTCTCGATTGTATCCTGCGATCGCACCGAGTTTTGAAACCGAATATCCCCAATCTTCTCGTCTTACCCCCATCCAAGCTTATGAGTTTATCAAAGCTGTAGCTTGGCGGTTAGAAGATAGTGGTTTGGGAGTAATTTTGCCTCCCAGTTTAGCGAACCGCGAAGGATGGGCGAACCGTTTGGGTTTAAAAATTACAGCCGAAACCCCAAAGAAAAAGCAGGGACGTTTAGGGTTGCAAAGTCTATTAAATTTCCAATGGCAATTGGCAATTGGTGGGCAGACTATTTCCAAAGCCGAGTTTGATAGACTTGTGGCTTTAAATAGTCCGCTAGTAGAAATTAACGGCGAGTGGGTGGAATTGCGTCCTCAAGATATCAAAACAGCCCAAACGTTTTTTACCACTCGCAAAGACCAAATGGCGCTTTCCTTGGAAGATGCCTTGCGTTTTAGTACAGGAGATACCCAGGTAATTGAAAAATTACCAGTAGTCAGCTTTGAGGCATCTGGCGCATTGCAAGAGTTGATTGGGGCGTTAAGCAATAATCAGGCGATCGCGCCTTTGCCCACACCAGCAGCCTTTAAAGGACAGTTGCGACCGTATCAAGAACGTGGTGCTGCTTGGCTGTCCTTCTTGGAACGTTGGGGTTTAGGTGCGTGTCTCGCAGACGACATGGGACTCGGTAAATGCGTAGCGAATAATACACTCATAGATGTAAATGGACTGTTACGCACAGCCGAGACAATCTGGACAAATCACGCTGGAAAAACAGAATTTGATGGCGAGGGATTTTGGGCTAACCCCACAGAAGAATTATTAGTTAATTCCATAGATGAAGAAACTGGCAAAATCGTCCAAGCTAATGTTAAACGGTTGTATCGCCAGCAAGTCTGTGAGAAATTACGAAAAATCACCCTGGAAGACGGTAATAGTATCACTATCACTCATCGTCATAAGCTGCTAACAAATAAAGGTTGGACAAATAACTTACAGGTGGGTGATTACGTTTGTGTACCAGGTAAAACGCTTTGGAATGGAGAACCACAAGACCCTGATTTAGTCAAGTTTATCGCTTGGCAGATTGCCGAAGGACATGAACTATCCGATGTGGGAAGAGTCACAATATCTCAAAAAGATACCAGAGTATTAGAAGATTTACTCCAGATTTGCCAACGTATTAAAGAGCGCTATAACCTCAAAATTAACAGCCCTAATATCTCTACTTTCCCTAACAGAGTTTCTGCTCTTCGAGTTAACAGCCAAGCCTATCGGGAATTCTTAGAAGCTAAAGGTTATGTTTGGGGTAAACTATCGGCAGAAAAATCTATTCCGCCCTTCATTATGCAGGCAGACTTAGATAGTGTGCGGATATTTTTACAAAACTATTTTGATGCTGAGTCTGCTGTTGTTTTGAGCATGGGAAGTATTGAAATTGCTACAGCTTCAGCTTTACTAATTCAGCAACTTTCTGCACTATTGCGACGCTTCGGTATTTGGTTGCGAATATCGCCTAAGCTGAAGTGTGCCACTAATGGAACTCGTACTTTTCGCACCTACCATATAGGTGTAATTGGTGGAAATTCTGCCCGTAGATTTTTGCAAGAGATTGGGTTTAATAACTCAGAGAAACAGCATAAATTAGAACAAATTTGTCAACTAGTTAACAACACAAATATTGAAGGAATTCCTGCGTCTGATATTGTTGCCCAAACAGTCAGATCAACCAGACTACCGTTGCGGCATTTTGGGATGCACAACACTGTTTATATTAATGGCTCACAGCAATTTTCTCAAGATAGTTTACAGCGAGTAATAGCTGGGATAAGCCGCATGATTAGTGGAGAAGCCCAAAAGGAATATCAGCTACTAAAACCTTCAAAGTGGACAACTCAAACTTTGTCAGCTTATAGCAACCTAGATGTAGAAGAGTTGAGCTTAACCAGACAGTCTTTGCAATGCCTTCTCGATCGAGAAGTCTTTTATTGCCGGATTGAGGCTATTGAAGATGTGGAGTACGAAGGGTGGGTTTATGACTTTGAAGTTAGCAAACATCACAATTTCGTTGCTAACAATATTATCTGTCATAATACTGTCCAATTCATTGCCTTTATGCTGCACTTGAAAGAACAGGATGTCCTCGAAAATCCAACTTTATTAGTTTGTCCAACTTCGGTTTTAGGTAACTGGGAAAGGGAAGTCAATAAATTTGCACCAAGCCTGAAAATTTTACAATATCATGGTGACAAACGTCCAAAAGGAAAAGCGTTTTTAGAAGCAGTCAAAAAACACGATTTAATCGTCACCAGTTACTCACTTCTGCATCGAGATATCAAGTCATTAGAAAGTGTCTCTTGGCAGATAATTGTTTTAGATGAAGCCCAGAATGTGAAAAATTCAGAGGCAAAGCAATCAAAAGCAGTACGCCAATTACAAGCAACGTTTCGCATTGCATTAACGGGGACACCTGTAGAGAATAGACTACAAGAATTATGGTCTATTTTAGATTTTCTCAATCCAGGGTATTTAGGCAATAAGCAATTTTTCCAGCGTCGGTTTGCCATGCCAATTGAAAAGTATGGAGATACGGCTTCTTTGGGTCAATTACGTTCATTAGTGCAACCATTTATACTGCGGCGATTGAAAAGCGATCGCGACATCATTCAAGATTTACCAGATAAACAAGAAATGACCGTATTTTGCGGTTTAACTGGTGAACAAGCTGCACTTTATCAACAAATTGTAGAACAATCTTTAGTGGAGATAGAATCTGCTGAAGGATTGCAACGTCGGGGGATGATTTTGGCTTTACTAATCAAACTCAAACAAATCTGCAATCATCCAGCCCAATATTTGAAACAAGCGACATTAGAGCAACATAATTCAGCTAAACTTCTGCGGCTAGAAGAAATGTTAGAAGAAGTTTTAGCCGAAAGCGATCGCGCTTTAATCTTTACACAATTTGCAGAGTGGGGTAAATTACTTAAACCCTATTTAGAAAAACAGCTAGGGCGAGAAATATTCTTTTTATATGGCAGCACCAGCAAAAAACAACGTGAAGAAATGATCGACCGTTTCCAACACGACCCCCAAGGGCCACCGATTATGATTCTTTCTTTGAAAGCGGGTGGTGTAGGACTGAATTTAACCCGAGCCAATCATGTATTCCACTTTGATAGATGGTGGAATCCAGCCGTGGAAAATCAAGCCACAGATAGAGTATTTCGGATTGGTCAAACCCGGAATGTGCAAGTACATAAATTTGTTTGTACAGGCACTTTAGAAGAAAAAATTCATGACATGATTGAAAGTAAGAAACAACTAGCTGAACAAGTTGTAGGTGCTGGTGAAGAATGGTTGACTGAACTGGATACAGATCAACTTCGCAACTTACTAATACTCGATCGCAATGCAGTAATTGATGATGATGCAGAATAAGTTCGTAATAACGTAAAAACTAGAAAGACTATTTGTGTCGCAAGCGATTGAGATATTGCTATGGATGAGTAGTATACTTTACAACTTAAAATTTACGCAAAAATACATACTTTAGAAGCAATTCATGAGTTGCCCCTACGTGAAAAGAAAGGTTTTAGCTATTGTTTAGAAGTTACGCACTGTACAAATTAATCATGGTATGCATTTACGAAAATAAGTTGTTTCAGGCTTTTATTAATTATTTTTTGATGGTAAATCACCTGTAATGTAGGGGCACAGCACTGCTGTGCCCTTACGACAGATATAGTTTTTCAAAAAATTCATATTTAGTATTTTATGTTAATGCGTAAGTCCTATTGTTTACGTAAGTCCTACAACTTTTCAAACATCCTCTTGCATAAATCAAAAATAAAGAACCCCACCCCGCATTTGCTTACACAAACGCTCCCCTCCCCGTTTACGGGGAGGGGTTGGGGGTGGGGTGCTAGGGACTTTTGCAAGAGGTCTATTAGAGCAATCGAATGCGAGACGCTAAAAATAGCACCTCGCAAACCGTACAGCTTGGTAATGCCATGCTTATAAAGATTAAACAATCACAAAATTATCTTCGCTTAGTGACAATCCAGCACTGAGTTGTGCAAATTTTACCTGAGTAAACCCAGATGCACTACCATCAAGGTCAAAGAAGAGTCCACCTGTAGCGCTGTTGTAGATAAATCGCTGAGTGCTAGAGGTTGCAGATGTTCCGACGGTAAACTGACTTGTCTTAAGTGAAGGTGTTGACAACCCGCCACCAAAACCAGCAGCCGATACCTGAATCAGTTCATTAGTGGCGTTAAAGTCATAAAGATTATCAAGTCCTTCATTGAAACTATTAAAAGCAAAGGTATCAGTACCATCATTTCCATAGAGGGTGTCATTACCTTTTCCACCTGTGAGGTAGTCATTACCCAAACCACCATAAAGAGTGTTATTGCCTAATGCCTCATAGGTGGAGAGAGTATCATTGCCATCACCTCCAGAGAGTAGGTTCTTGCCTGTTGAATAATCAACAATTAATTTATCGGCACCAGCGCCACCGTTGAGGGTGTTATTGCCTGAGGCTCTGCGATAGCCTCTTTCTTCGCCGACATCAACATATTCGTAGCCAGAGGCGGATAGATAATCATTGCCATTGTCTCCAGAGAGCAGATTATCGCCTGATGAATAGTTAACATTCAAGTTATCGTCACCAGCACCACCCTTAAGGGTGTTATTGCCAGTGGTGTTCTGAGAAGATATTCCTCGGGTAGGGCCGTAGGTAGAGCCGGAGAGAGAATCATTGCCATCGCCTCCAGAGAGCAGGTTATCGCCTGTTGATTGATCGACATTCAAGTAATCGTCACCAGCGCCACCATTAAGGGTGTTATCACCAGAAGGATTGCGGCTGTAGTTGCCAGAGGCAAAAAGAGAATCATTGCCATTGCCACCATCGAGTAAGTTATTGCCTCTTGATATATAGTCAGCATTCAAGTTATCGTCACCAGCGCCACCGTTAAGGGTGTTATTACCATAGGCACCATAGACGGAGAGAATATCATTTCCATTACCTCCATCCAGTAGGTTCTTGCCTTTTGAAAAGTCAGCATACAAACTATCGTCACCAGCACCACCGTTGAGGGTGTTATTCCCAGACACCTCATCGCCATAGCCCTCACTGCGTTCAGAGGCGGAAATATAATCATTGCCATCGCCACCATCCAGGAGGTTATCGCTATTTGAAAGTTCAACCCTCAAGCGATCATCACCAGCACCACCGTTAAGGGTGTTATTGCCAGATACCACATTTCCTTCGTAGGTGTAGGTGCCAGAAAATGAGAGAGAATCATTGCCATCGCCACCATCCAGGAGGTTATCGCTACTTGAAAGTTCAACCCTCAAGCGATCATCACCAGCACCACCGTTGAGGGTGTTATTCCCAGATACCACATTTCCTTCGTAGTTGTAAGTGCCAGAAACTGAGAGAGAATCATTGCCACCGCCACCATCCAGGAGGTTATTGCCTATTGAATTCTCAGCATTCAATGTATCGTCACCAGCACCACCGTTGAGGGTGTTATTCCCAGACACCTCATCGTCATAACCCTCACTGCGTTCAGAGGCAGAGATATAATCATTGCCATCGCCACCATCTAGGAGGTTATCGCTATTTGAAAGGTCAACACTCAAGCGATCGTCACCAGCGCCACCGTTGAGGGTGTTATTCCCAGATACCACATTTTCTTCGTAGTTGTAGGTGCCAGAAACCGAGAGAGAATCATTGCCAGCGCCACCAAAGAGCAGATTATTGCCTATTGAATTCTCAGCATTCAATGTATCATTACCAGCGCCACCGTTGAGGGTGTTATTCCCAGATGCCACACCGCTGTAACTGTAGGTGCCAGAAACTGAGAGAGAATCATTGCCATCGCTACCAGAAAGCAGATTATTGCCCGCATCGCCAATGAGAGTATCATTCCCTGCACCACCAATGAGAGTATCATTTCCCGTACCACCGCGCAGCAAGTCGTTGCCACTCTTGCCGTCAATTTTGTCATTCCCGCCCTGACCATTAACAACATCATCTGAATCGTCTAAACCCGTAATGTTATTAGAGAGATCATTGAGGAAAGTCACCGTGTTCTTGATGCCCAGACTAGTATCAGTGGAGTTGGCATCGAGGACATTAAAGCTGTCGGTAATGCTAGTTTGCCCATCAAACAGGATATTGCCAATAGCTGGTCTTGTACCAGAAGCTCTCAGGTTCTCCAAGTTTTCTAATTTGAAGTTTTGCAGAATAACTTTGGTATAACTCCCTACTCCTTCAAAGGTAATTTCTAGATTGTTGCCATTCTGGGTAAGCAGCAGATTTTGGGCAGTCAAGGGATAGCCCTCGAATTTGATGGTATCCACTTTGGCAATAACTGCTGCTGTCGGGTTGGTTCCTTTACCCACGCCACCGAAATCGGTGATGGTATCAGTACCATCGCCTAAATTGTAAATAAATGTATCTTTGTTGCCGCCACCAGTTAAGGTATCGTCGCCCTGGTTAGCTGTGATGATATCGTTGCCTGCAAGACCGTTAATCGTGTCTGCAAACTCGCTACCTACTAAAGTATCATTCCCGTTGTTTCCAATGATATATGCCATAATTTTTACCTAACTAAATCAATTTTTCCAGTGATTTAACTGAACAAGTATGATTAAACCAGTTCGCAATAATGCTCCTTCCTTGCTGACACTGCGCGATCGCAATTACGTTTTGTAACCAATATTTCAATTAGGCATCAAAGCCTATCGCCTGTAGAGGCAGGGAAATTAAATCTACAACTTTGTTAAAAAATCTGACAATTGAATACCTAAAATTCACACTCGATATTTGGTTTCTTGCCAGCGTCTAAGTCCTAATAAGAAAAAATAGTCAAGTGTTATTCGGAAAAGATATTTTTATACCCTCCCTGTTAGCTTCTGTGCGTAGATGTCTAGCTTGAAAATATTAGGACATCTAAATAACCTAACAATGACCATATCTTACCATATTTACTTAGATATCTTTGCCTAAAGATACATCGTTGCATATTCTTTATTTTGATGGCTGGGGTTGAGATTAAAGGCTAATACTTGTTGGTAAAGGACAAAAGCAGGGTAAAGTTATAATTATTTGTCCAAGAAGTGCGATGCCTACGGCGGGATGCGCCTACGGATTGTTTAACCAATCCTCAATCTCAAGTTCCTTTTACTTTGAGCGAAGCAACCATGACCAATTATACTCTTCAAGCAAGTCGAGAATGGTGGTCACAACAATGGCTAGATTTACTAGATTCCTATCGGTTTAAAAAGCGTTTAGAACGTGCGAGAAACTATGCTCGTCAAGGAAATGTTTTGAGCATCGAATTTAAAGGTGCAAAAGTATTAGCTAGGGTGCAAGGTAGTGAAGTAGAACCTTATAAAGTTTCCCTTTCCCTTGAACCTTTTAGCGATGAACAGTGGGGTTATGTAATTGAAACCATGTCCCAAAGGGCAATTTTTGCTGCCAAATTACTAGCAGGAGAAATGCCACAAAACATAGAAGAAGTATTTACAGCTAATGGTCTTTCAATATTTCCTTTTACCCTTGGTGATGTCCATAGTAAATGCTCTTGTCCTGATAAAGCAAATCCCTGTAAACACATTGGTGCATTGTACTATCAGTTAGGCGATCGCTTTAGTGAAGACCCCTTTGTATTATTTCAATTGCGCGGACGCACCAAAGAGCAAATTATCAGCGATTTACGTCAGCTACGTAGTGCAAAGATTCAACCTACCACCACAGAAACGCCCGAGATTCAAGAGTCTATTCCTAATAACAAATACTCGGTAAAAATTGATTCATTCTGGGAATACGATGAGCCGCTAGAGTCATCATTGGTAGTTATTGCGCCATCTACAAGCGAGATGGTATTAGATGTGTTAGGAGCAATCCCCCTAGCGAAGGAAGAAGAAAATGCAGTAAATTCAACTTCGAGTGATGTGGTAATGAAGTATTTGAATACAGTTTACAGAGATGTCAGTCAGAAGGCTTTTTTAGCAGCAATGAATGTGGGAGGAAGCTAATTTGTAATTCGTAATTCGTAATTATGATTCAATACAGTTCAGTTAAGGATTTTTTATTCTCTCTGTGTCCTCTGTGTATCTGCGGTTCGTTCAAAAAATAAAGATTTTTAGTCCTAACTTAACCGTATGAAATTATGATTGACTAGATAGTTCACCTTTTCCGCTTTTTCTTACCCATTCGCGCACCGCTTGACGAATTGCCCGTCTGCCATCTGCCCGATTTTGTTCAATCAGTTTCGGCAGATATCGAATTTCTAAAGTAGGAAACACTAAACTCTTCTCTGACTCGACATATTCCCCATTTTGCAGGTGGTAAATCTTGAGTTCACCGGAGTCATAACACCAGAGTTCTGGTACTCCCAATCGGGCATAAATGGGAAAACGATTTAGAGATTTATTGGTAATATCAATTTCCAGTGCCAAATCAGGCGGTGGGTCTTGTTTCAAATCTAAATCCAATCTACCCCGAACCGCAGCTTCATTCTGGAAATAGAAGCAATTATCTGATTCTACCCCTGCCATTCGGCTTTCTCGCTTCCAGGTAGTCGAACCATAACTTTCATAGTCTATAGCCAACTCTTCAGCGATGTCTTGAACTGCAATACTAATTACCTCTTTGTAATGTTCGTGTTCAAGTAAAGGTGTCATAATTTCTAAAGTGGTGCGATCGTAAGCTAACCTTGCTGACCGATGTCCCAAGTCTTTTAGAAGATTTTCAAACTGTTCCCAGCTAATGTTGTAAAGCATTACTCGGTCTGCTCGATTCTTGGCGACTGTCATTGTTACGACCTCCAGAATGTTTTATTGTCCAAACTCAAGCCTAGCCTGTTCTACCAAATCAGCTGTCACAACCTCTTGATTTGCTTCACGAGCCAACTGTTCAATTCTGGCTCTTGCTTGAGTACGGACAAAAAAGGGAATATTTTGTAACTTTTCTTTAGCTTCAGATGTCCATCGCAAAGTCTCAATAAAATTAGAGTCGCTCATAGTATTAATTACCTTGATAAATTCCTCAATTTAATCAACAGATTACTAATTTTCCTATAAAAAAAGCCCTTGCTTTTATGCAAGAGCTTTTAAATTATTTAGTTGTCAGTGATGAAATAAGCCTTACAACCTAATCTAGGTCGTCCATAAACATCACTGGCTCAGTCTCACGGTTAATTCCTTTCTCAAAACCACCAGCCGCAGCCCGTGCGCGACCAGCGTGCCACAAGTGACCAACTAGGAAGAAGAATCCTAGTACGAAGTGAGAAGTCGCCAACCAAGCGCGAGGAGATACATAGTTGAACGAGTTAATCTCGGTAGCCACACCACCTACGGAGTTCAAAGAACCCAGAGGAGCGTGGGTCATGTATTCAGCAGCGCGACGAGCTTGCCAAGGTTGAATATCGTTCTTGATTTTTTCCAAGTCAAGACCATTGGGGCCACGTAGAGGCTCCAACCAAGGGCCACGGAAATCCCAGAAGCGCATGGTTTCACCACCGAAGATGATTTCACCAGTTGGAGAGCGCATTAAGTATTTACCTAGACCTGTGGGGCCTTGGGCAGAACCGACGTTAGCACCCAAACGTTGGTCACGAATCAAGAAGGTCAATGCCTGAGCTTGAGAAGCTTCTGGGCCAGTAGGGCCGTAAAATTCGCTGGGGTAAACGGTGTTGTTAAACCAAACATAGATGGAGGCAATGAAGCCCATCAACGACAGAGCGCCCAAGCTGTAGGAGAGGTAAGCCTCACCAGACCAGATGGATGCACGACGTGACCAAGCAAAAGGCTTGGTAAGGATGTGAAAAATACCGCCAGCAATACAGATGAAGGCAATCCAAATGTGACCGCCCACCACATCTTCTAAGTTATTGACGCTGACAATCCAACCTTCGCCACCGAAGGGAGACTTGAGTACATAACCAAAGATAACTGCTGGGTTCAATGTCGGATTTGTAATAATACGAACGTCACCACCGCCGGGTGCCCAGGTATCATACAAACCACCGAAGAACATTGCCTTTAGTACCAACAGCAACGCACCGCATCCCAAAATAATCAAGTGGAATCCGATGATGTTGGTCATCTTGTTCTTGTCTTTCCAGTCGTAACCAAAGAAAGAAGAGTATTCTTCTAAGGTTTCTGGGCCACGCACGGCATGATAGATACCGCCAAAGCCAAGAACGGCTGAGGAAATTAAGTGGAGTACACCAACAACAAAGTAGGGGAAGGTATCGATAACTTCACCACCAGCACCAACGCCCCAACCCTGGGTAGCGAGGTGAGGTAACAGGATCAAGCCCTGCTCGTACATGGGCTTTTCAGGAACGAAGTGAGCGACTTCAAATAAAGTCATCGCTCCAGCCCAGAATACAATCAAGCCAGCGTGGGCAA
The DNA here is from genome assembly GCF_034530675.2 of Nostoc sp. DedVER02. Classification (NCBI taxonomy): domain Bacteria; kingdom Bacillati; phylum Cyanobacteriota; class Cyanophyceae; order Nostocales; family Nostocaceae; genus Nostoc; species Nostoc sp. DedVER02. Next base: position 224 of record NZ_JAVRCP020000054.1, on the reverse strand, counting down.
CGTGAGCGCCCAAAAGTTTGCCGGATAGATTGATTAAACGCGCGTTACCAGACCACCAGGCAAAGCCGGTAGATTCTTGGTCGCGTCCAGTGCCGCCTAATATATTTGGTCTATTAGAGAGCGTTACCACGTGGTAATACCTCCTCAGGGAATACAAATTGTTCGTGGGGTTGATCTTGAGGAGCCATCCAAGCGCGGATACCCTCATTCAGCAAAATGTTTTT
>NZ_JAVRCP020000053.1:0-40908 GCF_034530675.2 Nostoc sp. DedVER02 | reverse complement strand
AGACACAGTTGATTACTATAAATTCTCTCTGACAGGCACAAATAATATTACTTTGCTTTTGAATGGAGTCAGTCAATACTATGTGAATGCAGCCATCTATTACGATAGTAATAATAATGGATTGATTGAGAGTGGAGAACAACTTTACTCTGATTATGCTAGTAATAGTCGTAATGGTCAGATTACTACAACTTTGGGAGCCGGGAATTACTATGTTGGAATTTCTGCAAACACCAACGTCAACTCTAGCTATTCCCTACAGTTAGCCAACAATACCAACACGAGCAATCAGCGTCTCACTGGTAATGCACTCAATAACACTCTGATTGGCGGTGACGGAAATGACCAGCTGCAAGGGTTAGGAGGAAATGATACCCTCCAGGGAGGTAATGGTAATGATATTCTCACAGGTGGAACTGGTGATGACTTACTCTGGGGAGGACTCGGCGATGATATTCTCACAGGTGGAGCCGGGAAGGATAAATATCTGTTCCAAAGTAGTGGAGTTTTTAACACAAGCTTAGGTATTGATTACATCAGCGAGTTTGAAGCGGGACAAGACCAGATTGTACTGAGTAAAACCACCTTCAATGCTGTTACTAATACTGCGGGACAGGCTTTAACTGACTTTGCAGTTGTCACTGATGATAAATTCGTCAATGCTAATAATGCACATATTATCTTTAGTCAAAGTAGTGGCAGCCTATTCTATAACCAAGATGGCAATGTTTTGGGTATAGGAACAGTGTTTGAGTTTGCTAGTTTAGGGAATCCTGATATTACTCTGAATAGTAGCAATTTCGGTCTGATTGCCTAGTTTTTTAGGTATTAAGATGTAGAATAGAACATCTTAATACCTTTGTAAAAAAGAAAGATAGGTCTAACTTTTGTCGAACAATCTCTAAGACAAGAGCGTACTTAATTATTAGGCAAAACCTTTAACCACTGCCCAGACAGATAGGACAGTAATATCATCGTATCTGTTTAAAACAGCGCAGCGGGGCGGAGAGTGGGGGTAAAGAGGGGTTTTCGGTTTTTGTAGAGATGTAAGTAAGTCGGCGTAAATAATTAAAGGTTTGTAGTCAGAGCTTTAGCCCTACCTTGAGGGCTTCAGCCCTGACTAAGAAATAATTTCAATATTTTTTACATTAGTTAATATAGTTTGAGTTCTTCTCATCGGCTTACTTAGCGATCGTAACTAATTAACCGGATATGATATAAAAATTCCTTACACAAAAACCATATAGGGTTTTATTGACTCAGTTTTTTGCCTGATATAGGAATCATATTTGATTTCTGAAAAATCTAAGTATTTGTAGCGTGTGTTAGGCGTAAGCCGTAACGCACCATTCTTAAGGCTTTGGTGCCGTACCCCGCGCTCACACCCTACGTATCTTTTCAAAAATCAAATAGTAGTCCTATAGCAAAAAAAGGTAAGCATCATCTCAGTTTGCTCTGTGCTAATCCTTGTAAATTGGCAAACGTACAGTGATAACTAACAATTAACCACTAACATCGAGCAACAATTATGAAGTGTATTAACTGCGGAACTGATAATAAACTAAAAGACCGGACAGCTAATCAAGGTCGGTGTGTAAAATGCAATCATCTATTTGCCTTTGAACCGACCAGTATGAATAATGTGAAGATTACAGATCCTTTTTTTGCAAAGGCGATCGCTGACATTTCTGCAAATAACACCTTATTTTTTACGCCCAAGCAACTGCTTTATTTTTTAGATAATCGTCTTCGGGCTAAATCCTTTTCAGGATTTGTCTGGTTAGTTCCATTCCTAATAGTTAGCTTTTTTACAGCCATTCCTAGTTATTTTATAGTCCCGTTTATTTTAAGTTTTATTCTTTTTATAATATTTTTACAATCTAGTAAGTCTAGTAAGCTCAATAACAAAGCTCGTCAGGCAAATGCCAAAGCTTTACAAATTCTAGGAGGAATCATTCTGGCTGGAGGAATTTTATTTAGCATCAGTGTAAATTCATTTACTCTATTTGTTATTTTCGTTAGTATTGGGATGCTATCTATATATTTAGGAACTCGACAGTTAGGTAGAATCGGATTGGTAACGCAAGAATTTTTATTTACTGAATCTCAAGTTAAAGATTGGTTAGATCGCTGGCAGCAAATAAATGGTTCAATTCTCAAAATTCTTCCTTCGCCAAAGCATGAAAATACACGAGCCACGGTTAATCCTGACGTAACAGCTTACAGTTTTGATAGATTAGTCGTTTGTGATAATGCTGCCATTGCTCAATTATTAATTGCTAATAATTTTCACTTTGAAAATAACTGTGCAATTCTCAGCATTACTGGATATCCCCAAAGCATTTTTGACACCACAATGCAAATGCTACGCCGTAATCCAGATTTGAAAGTCTATGCAGTACATGATTGCAATCCACGAGGAATTGGTTTAGTTCATAATTTGAGAACTAGTGCTAGTTGGTTTCTCAATAGCGAGATTGCAATTATTGATATTGGATTAACGCCAAGTCAAATTATCGCTAATAAACGCGGAATGTTCATTCAATCCTCTCCAGAGTCGGCGCAAGACGCTAAACAATTACCTCAAGAAGTTCGTCAAAGTTTATCTGCTGAAGAAATAGTATGGTTAGAATCTGGAAATTTTGTAGAATTAGAATCTTTCACTCCCCAAAGAATAATTAAAGTTCTGCAAAAGGGTATTGCTGCTAGTGGAAATCTAGAAAGTGATGACAGTAGCTTGCTTTTAGTTGGCGATACAGGAAATGATATGTATGTTGTTCAAAGTTTTGGTTGATATAAGCCCAAAACCCTCATTGTAGAGACGCGATTTATCGCGTCTTCAAAGACCAATAGAGACGCGATTTATCGCGTCTTCAAAGACCAATTATTTACACCAATTTCGATTTACCGAAATTATGTATAAATTGCAATTCAGATGTGGTGAGGTCGCGCCATTGACCTAATTGTAGGCCATCTAAAATTAGATGGCCTATGCTGACTCTGACCAGCCGCAAAGTCGGAAACCCCACAGCCGCAGTCATGCGCCGAACTTGGCGATTTTTTCCCTCTGTCAAAGTCATTTCTAGCCAAGCTGTCGGTACATTTTTGCGAAATCTAATTGGTGGGGTGCGTTCAGGTAGCTGTGGTTCTTGTGGTAAAAGCCTAACTTCTGCTGGTTGAGTGCGGTAATTTTGAATTTCCACACCTGTTTGCAACCTTTGTATGGCATCTGCATCTGGAATTCGCTCTACCTGTACCCAGTAAGTACGTTTATGACCAAAACGCGGATGAGCGAGACGATGTTGCAATTGCCCATCGTTCGTTAACAACAGCAATCCTTCACTATCCCAGTCTAAGCGTCCCACAGGATACACATCAGGTACATTAATATAATCTTTTAAGGTGATATGTGTGGGAGCATCTTTTGTAAATTGGCACAGAACGCCATAGGGTTTGTAAAAAATAATATATCTCATTGGGAATTGGGAATTGGGAATTGGGAATTGGCTATGAGATATTAGTTATTTCTCTATGCCCCCTGCTTTTATTTTCTAACGTGATGTAACAAGGCAAAAGAAAGAAAAAGCATTAAAAAATTTGTTACAAAACCAGATTTTTTGATGGAAACGACAAAAAACGATATCGTCAGAAATTGTGGGTTGAAATTTGCTTAAGATACACACCAATGCTCTATGAATAAATACTTTCGCTCCAACGTTGATGCAATGGCTAGCTATGTCCCAGGTGAGCAGCCTCAACGCGGTACACAGATTATCAAACTCAACAGTAATGAGAACCCCTATCCCCCTTCTCCTGCGGCATTAGCTGTCCTACAAAATATTGATGGCGAGTGGTTGCGGCGATATCCAGAACCTTTCGGTGGGGAGTTCCGGCAAGCTGCAAGTCAAGTTTTAAGAGTTCCTAGTGATTGGATAATTGTCGGAAATGGCAGTGACGAATTACTGAGTGTGATCATTCGAGCCTGTGTAGAACCTGGGAAGAAGGTAGTTTATCCAATACCAACTTATGTGCTATATCGCACATTAACAGAAATGCAAGCTGCGGAAATTATTGAGATTCCCTACAGCGAGAATTACAGTTTACCTGTAGAAGAACTGGTTGCTGTTGATGGTTCTGTGACATTGATTGCATCACCTAATAGTCCATCAGGGCATGTGGTAGCAACAAATGAATTACGAAAACTAGCCGGTAAGTTATCTGGAGTTTTAGTGATTGACGAAGCATACATAGATTTTACCGAAGAAAATGCGTTGGATTTGGTAAAGGAATACGAAAATGTCATCGTAATTCGTACTCTATCTAAAGGGTACTCCTTGGCTGGATTGCGGCTGGGATTTGGGGTGGCGAATCCCAAACTGTTGCAGGGATTGTTTAAGGTTAAGGATAGCTATAACATTGATGCGATCGCTTGTGCAATTGGCACGGCTGCTATTAGCGACCAAGCTTATAAAAATGCTTGTGTAGCAAAGATTAAGGCATCACGGACTCAGTTAGCAACAGATTTAAAACAATTAGGTTTTTATGTTTGGGATTCCCAAGCTAACTTTCTGCTGGTACAGCCTCCACAAAAGAATGCGGAATATCTCTATCAAAAACTAAAAGAACGGGGAATTTTAATCCGTTACTTCAAGCAGCCTGGACTAGATGATAAATTACGGATCACTGTTGGTACTGATGAACAAAATCAGGCTTTAGTAGAGGCGCTTATTTATTTGTTGAAGAATGAGGATTAGGAAGAGATGAAAAACTCCACCCACAAGGGCATGGGGCATGGGGCATGGGGAAGAGCCTCTAATATCATGTTCAATGCTCAGTAACGCACTATCATCACGGATTTGATGCGTTACGCTGTCGCTAACACATCCTACCTATATTTTCTCCAAATCAAACCGGATTCCTATATTAGGGTGCGCCTATACTTATTTTTCCTGAAATGTCCAGACTCCTTCATCCCAATCTGACTCTGTTGGAGGTGATTGTAACCAATGTTGACAACGTAGAAGATGCAACATAGCAGCTTTGTCCTGGTTGTCTGCTGCTAAAACTAGGGCAAATTCGGCTCTAGCACGGTTAAAATCGCGTTTGAGGTAATACTCGCGTCCTTTGTGATAATGCTCAATCACTTGCAATTTTTCGCTTTCAATCGGGTTGGAACGCAAACCTAGTAATTCATAGATGGCTACTGGTTCATTTCTGCCTTTGACACGAATGTAATCTAGTTCCCTAGCCCAAATATTATCTTGGCATGGTTTAAAAGTGTTATGGCTAATAATAATATCGCAACCATACTGTTTACTAACACTTTCTAATCGAGAGCCAAGATTAACACCATCGCCAATAGCAGTAAATTCCATCCGCTTACTAGAGCCAATATTCCCACTAATCACGGTATCAGAATTAATCCCAATGCCGATCTTGATTCCAAGCTTATTCTCTGCATAGCGCCGTTGATTAAATTCGTGCAGGCGATGGCGCATTTCTAAGGATGTTTGCACTGCCATCCAAGCGTGTTCTTCTAATGGTAGAGGAGAACCAAACACAGCCATAATCGCATCGCCGATGTATTTGTCCAGAGTGCCTTTATGTTTAAAGACTGCCTCTACCATTGATTCAAAATATTCATTGAGCATACTCACCACTTCTTCTGCTTCCAAGTTTTCTGTCAAAGTGGTGTAGCCGCGAATATCGGAAAATAAAATCGAAACTTCTTTGCGATCGCCTCCTAGTTTAGCATCATCTAATTTCAGCAATTCTTCGGCTAATTCTTGAGTCATGTAGCGGTACATGGTACTTTTGAGCCGCTTTTCATCGCTGATGTCTTCCATCACCACCAGCGCCCCCCGGACTTGCTCGTTGTCGCTGGCATCGGCAATTGTGTTGATGGATAAATTAATACTATGCTGCTCTGTACCAGTTGTTATGAGTGTGCGATCGGGGTAATACTGCTGGCGGCCTTTTAAATCAACTGCATGTAAAGCATCCTGATACCACTTGCTAAAGTCGCCTTCTTTGATGCCGATCGCATCAGTAACTAATTTCCCTTCTAAACGTTCATCTATTCCCAGTCCTAGCAAACGTTGGGCGCTTTCATTAGCGGCGATAATTAACCCGGTTTTATCAGTGGAAACCACGCCATTGGAAAGACTACGTAGAATATCCCGTTGCATTTGTTCTTGTTGCTTGACTGTGGCAAACAACTGAGCATTTTGCAGCGCTACTCCCGCTTGAATATTAAAAGCTTCCATGAATTCTTCATCGTTGCGGTCAAAGCTAGCTTGGAAGCAATCGGGAGCTTTGGGCCAATCAACTGGATTATAAAGTGGAAAATCACCAGTTTTCTTTTTATTTACGAGTTGAGTAACACCAATCAATTGTTGATCGGCGTTGAATACTGGCATACAAAGTAAGCTACAAGTGCGATAGCCATTTTGTTGGTCGAGTAGTTTGGCTGTATCAGAATCAGGATCGTCGTACAAATCAAAGGCAATATTCAGTTTTTTGCCAGAAGCCGCTACTATACCCGCAAAGCCTTTACCTACGGGGACTCGCAATTCTTTAGTTGAACCATCATCCTGAGTGATTTTCGTCCACAATTCATGGCGATCGCGGTCTATTAACCATAGTGTACTGCGATCGGCATTCATCAGTTCTTTTGCTTCATCCATCACCCGCTTTAGGGTGTCTTCTAAGTCGAGGCTGCTTTGAGAGAGAGATTTAATCGCCTTCATTAGCGCCGCCACTGCTCTTTGTTTTTGGGTGGCGACATAAAAAGAGCGCGATGACTCTAAAATCAAGCGAATCGAAGGGGCAAATTCTTGAAATAATTGTTCGTCACAGGAGAGAAAACCTTTGGTATCAATGCGCTCTGCAAGGGGATCGGCGTGATTACTTCCAGATTTTAATTTATTCAGTAATTGTACTACTGCAACTAATTGCCCATGTTCATTTAACAACGGCAAAGCCAACATGGTGTAGGTACGATAGCCAGTTCTTTTTTCTTGTTCTTGGGCAAAATGCGATCGCGGATCGTTATAAAAATCAAAAGGAATATTGATCACTTGTTTGAAAGTAGCGACTTCCCCAGCAATCCCTTTATCGGCGGGGATACGAATTTCTAAAGAGCGATCGCCTTCCCCCTCAGCTAAAATAGACCAAAGTTCTTGTTTTTCTTCATCCAATAAAAATATCGTTGTCCGGTCTGCCCCCAGTAATTCCCCAGTTTTCAAGGTAATCGAATGCAACATTTCTTGCAGAAGAGTTTCAAACCCCTGAGAATCCAGCATTGATAGGGTTTGATGGACAATCTGTAATTTTTGCTCGACATCTTGAACGACCTGCTTAAAAGTATCCTGAGTCAGGGGAGCAAGAAAGGTAGAAAAATTTCCTTTTCTTGTGGCAAGAGCGCCCACAGGAGCAGAATTTGTTTGTAATTCGAGGTTTTCTTGGTTGTGAACACCAATCATCAAATCGGTGGTCTCCCCATAACTTCCTTGATACACTGACATAACTGGTATTTTATATAGCAGGATGAGATTTTAAATTTAAGAATGAGATGAAATTTATGTAAGTTGTGCTAAAAGCAACAATAGTTCGATATTATCAATAGTTTAATCGCTTGTTTAGCTAGCGTCATCCTGCGAATAAGGGTGGAAATTGATTATTAACAACCATATTTTGGCTAAAACCCTTTCCCACCGACGGATACAGATGATTAATAGAGGGTCAGACCCCTCTGATTTAATCGATAAAACAATGTTATTTAAGGCTCGTAGCAAGCAGATTTAGCCCTCTCTCCGAGATCCTACGCAAATTAGACGTAATAGGGGAAACCTACGCTTTTTAAGCATGAGATTATAACAAGAACACTGAATTTAAGAGTATTGCGCGTCTAGAAAAACATCTTTTTTAAAATGTTCCCAATTCCCCATTCCCAATTCCCTACCCAAAGTGTTTTGTAAAACTAGAGTCGCTGACTACAAACTTTTAATTAACGATCCGATCGCCTTTACCAATTCTTCTGGATCTACAGGTTTGGAAATATGCTGTTGAAATCCAGCTGCGATCGCTTGCTGATAATCTATCTCACCAGCATAAGCAGTTAAAGCGATCGCAGGAATTGTCCCACCTGCTTCTGGTTTCAAACTCCTAATCTGTCGCATCAGCATATAGCCATCCATTTCTGGCATTCCAATATCGCTAATAATCAAATTTGGCTGAAATTGACTCAGTGTAGTTAAAGCTTCAATGGCTGAGGCTACAGCTGTCACAGTTGCCCCATATTGCTCTAGCATGAAAGGTAAAAATTCTCGCATATCTGCATCATCATCGACCACGAGAATATTTAAGCCAGACAAGGGTAAGGACTGATCTGGCAGAATTGAGGAGTTATTTATTCCATCTTTGATCTCTTTACTTTCATTCTGTAAACATGGAAGTCTAACAGTGAAAGTTGCTCCTTGTTCTTCGCCCAGGCTTTGGGCTTGAACAGTTCCGCCGTGAAGTTCTACAAGATGTCGAACGATCGCTAATCCTAAACCTAAACCACCGAATTGTCGGGTTGTGGCTCCATCTGCTTGACGGAAATAATCAAAGACATAAGGTAAGAACTCAGGTGCAATCCCTTTACCTGTATCAGTTACGCGGATTTGTACCTGTGAGCCAACCTGCTCTAATTTAATTTTTACCTGTCCCCTACTGGGAGTAAACTTAATGGCATTGGAAAGAATATTCCAAATAACTTGTTGCAATCGACTGGCATCACCTAAAACTTGCCCGACACCAGATTCAAAAATTGTCTGAATCTCGATGGATTTAGCCTGTGCTGATAAACGCACTGTTTCGATCGCAGCTTCAATGACTGATATCAAATTAATCGGGCCGAAATTGAGGTTAAGTTTACCCTGAAGGATACGGGAAACATCAAGCAAATCTTCAATTAATTGGGTTTGTAATTTGGCATTGCGCTCAATAGTTTCGAGGGCGCGATCGCTTGTTGCTTGGTCAAGTTTGCGACTCCGCATCAGTTTTGCCCAACCCAGAATCGGGTTAAGCGGTGTTCTCAATTCATGGGATAGCACAGCTAAAAATTCATCTTTGATGCGGTTTGCTGATTCAGCAGCATTTCGCGCTGTTAGTTCGGCTTCGTAAAGGTGGGCGCGAGCGATCGCTTGGGCGCATTGTTGAGCAACAGCCAAGAGAAACGCTTGATCTTCTCCACTAAGTAGTTGAAGTTCGGCAAATCCTAAAGTTATACCTCCCACTGCCGAACCTTCCACCACCAAGGGGATAGAAATCCAGGCATCAATGTCATATTGGGCGTAAGCTTCTGCTAGATGAGGGTAACGAGCTATTCTATTTTGTTTTGATTCAGCCCAAGCAGGTTGTCCAGTTCGCACAGCTTCGGCTAAGGGAGAAGGTGAATCAATAGGAAAATGCCGCCAAGTGTCTACCAAATCTTGTTTATAGCCTACCGTCTGCACAATTTCTAGTTCAGTCTTGTTTTCATTTAGTAAGGCGACGAGGGCAGAATTCGCTCCCAAGGCAGCCATACTCTGCTCTACAATCACTTCAGATACTTGGGCTGGTGTCAGCGATTCGGAAAGGGCAGCTGTGATCGATTGGAGACGGGCAATCCGCTCTAGGGCTATTTCTGCCGTTTTTTGGGCTTGCTGCGCTTCTTGGTAAAGGCGGGCATTATCGATAGCGATCGCTGCTCGATAAGCAACATCTTCAGCTAGTGACAAGTCAGATGTGCTGTAACGACGTTCTGATTCCGCTGTAAAAAAAGAAATTGCACCAACAATTTTTTCACGTGCCCTTAAGGGCAATATTATACAAGAATTTAAACCGATTTCACGTATAATCTTTAGATGTTCTGCATCTTGGATGCCTTTCGCTAATAGTGCATCTGAGATTTCAATTACCATTTCAGGAATTCCTGTACGTAGTACTTTAGGTACACCTCCCGGTTCATCCAACTTTCTCGGATAACGCTGATGAAGTTCCCAACCGAGTTTAACTTTCTCTGGATCTCGGTGGGCAACTGCTACGCGATTAATTAATTGGTTGTCTTGTAGAAGATCAACGCTACACCAATCCGCAAAATAGGGCACAGCTAGGTTTGCCACACTTGCTAGCGTGCTTTCGTAATCGAGAGAAGAAGCGAGTGTGGCACTGACTTGAGCCAAAAACGCCGATTGGCAACGATCGGCTTCTGCTTCTTGTCGGGCGGTTTGCTCTTGAATTAGCTGGATACGTTCGGCTTCTGCTTGTTTGCGATCGGTGATATCAAGCACAACACCACTCATGTGTGTGGCTTTACCTGCTTCGTTGAAAAAGGCTTTTCCCCGGCACGCTAGATAGCGAATACTACTATCATCTCGAATAATTCGATATTCTAAATCATGCTCTACGCCTTCGTTAATGGCTCGACTTAGTGATTGAGCAAGTAATGGGCTATCATCTGGATGCAGACAAGCTAAAATTGCTTCAACAGTGCCATCAAAAGTTTCAGGTGTTAACCCAAATAGTTGGTAAACCTGCTCATCCCAGTCAAATAGATTATTGGCGATATCCCAACTCCAAATGCCAATTTTGCCAGATTGCAATGCCAAATTGAGTTGTTCTTGACTGTTCTCTAAACCTTGATAAAGACGAGCATTTTCTAGAGAAATAGCAATTTGAACTGTCAAAATCTCTAGTACGGAAAGTTTTTCCTGTGTAAAAGCACTAGGGATGAGATTATTTTCTAAGTATAAAATACCAAGTAATTTCGATTGGCGTGCGATCGGTAAACAAAGTACAGATTTAGGTTGTTTTTTGATTACATAATCATCTCCCGAAAACAGATTTTGTTCGCTTGCATTCTGTAAAATCACTGTTTCTTGAGTTCGTTGCACATAATTCAGTATCGATTGCGGAATAAGTTGTGAAATTTCGCCTTCAAATACGGGTCGAGAAACATTGAGCTTTTCTGCTTGGGAATTAACTTTAGCTTCTACTTCAATTACCAAATTTTGTTCGTGTTCAAGCAATAAATAACCGATTTCTGCTCCTGCTTGCTCGATGACAATTTGTATTAATGTCTTCAATAACCGCGAAAATACAATTTCACTAGATATAGTTTGAGAGGCTTTAACCACCGACAGAAAATCTAGATGTTCACCTGTGCTGAAAAAAGTTCCGTTAGAGACAACATGCTGTTGTGGCAATAACTGAGGATAGGATTCTTCGAGATGTTGAACTTTAGCAGCTGCCTCCCAGCGCAGATATGCATTTTTAGCTTCTTGTAAGTAAGTTTTGGCAATTAATTCAAACTCTCGCTCAAAGTAAAACTTAGCGTTTAGCTCATTAGCCAAAGCTTCATATTGTACAAATCCCTGTTCACGGGCTGAAGCAATTGATTGATCGTACAAGCGCATTGCTTCCAAGTCTCGACCTTGGATTCGAGCTATTTCAGCACCTACTAATTGAGACTTGTGTAAGAAGTTTGCAGGGCAGTGGTTAGCCCAGTATTGCAATTGCTTTTGATGGGATTCTAGGGATTGTGAAAACTGTTCTTGCTCTTGACAAGATACTGTTGGATAAAGAGCCGTTAGAGTTAGTGAATAATATAAAATGTAATCTGTTTCAATTAGTGATGCTAGTGTTCTAACTGGAAAATTAGACAATTCTAAGGCATGATTAAATGCCTCTGTATATTTTTCATAAGTAAAAAATATAATTAATTTAATAATATGATAAAAAATAATTCCACTGACAAAATCTGCATCTACAATGATAGATAAAGCCGATGATTCATTAAATTTATCATTACTGAGAGTCAGATTGTGGTGAGTCAATCCGCGCAGATTCATCAGTAGCATTTGCTGTAGTTTGATTGTCTGATAGACAGTCTCATGTTTAGACTGACGGGCAAATGCCGCATATTTTTCTAAAGATTTGTATGTTTCTGCAAGTGGAAAACCTAACTGGATAATTTGCCATGAGCCTTGATAACCATTGTAGTTTGCCATCGTTACATCACCAGCTTCCACACAACCGATAAATCCCTGCTCTAAAAATGGAATATCGGTAGCAATATGGTTACGCCAAACGTTAATATGACTTCCATGAATGTGCAGAACAACTCCTCTAAGCTTCAAGTCATGCAACTTTTCATTTAATTGAATTGTCATCTTAGAAAATGCGTAACCTGTAAGAATATCATGGAAGATGGAAACCAACAACATGGCATACATGCTGTAGGCAAAACAGGAATCTTCTATGTTACCAAACTTGAGTGAGTAGTTAACTGCCTTAAGTACGACTAAGGGAAAGAGATCAGGTCTACTGAGATAAGTAGGTGCCCCCAAAGTTGTCAACAGACTAATCACTGTTTTAATATTTGGCTCTTGGATTAAGATAGCATTAATTAAATCAGAGACTTGTCTATTACCTAGATTAATTAATACTTGGTTTTTTTCAATTGCGATCGCAGCTTGCACTTCTTCATTTGTCTCAGGGAATGTCACCCCAAAAAGTTTTAGAGCTTCTAACCCCAATATCAGCGCCTCTTCATACCTCCCTACAACTTGGTATAGTCGAATTTGCAACATGTAAATATTAGATTTATCTACATGAGATTCTGCTTTAAAAAATAGTAATTCAAATAAATCTTCTGCTTGTTCTAAATTTCCTGTTAAAAATTCACACTCAGCTAGTTCTTTAAATAAATTAAATGTTTGTTCATATTGTTCAATCCAGGCATTCTCAGCTAACAGATTCGTAGCAACCCTAAAAAACCTTTTAGCAGGAGTGTAAGCTGTAGATGCTTTTGCCTTCTTACCAGCGATTAAATTCAATTGCACTAATTGATCTTTTTCTCTTTGCTCAATAATTAGATTCACCGCCAGATTGAGTTGATTGACTAAATCAAAAATTTGCTCGTTTACGTGTTCAGGACTAGTATTTTTCAATAAAAGCCTCCCAATTGTCAGGTGAACAGCAGACTTTAATTCATCGGCAATTAAGGCATAAGCAGCTTGCTGAACTCGATCATGATAAAAGCGATAATTTTTCTGAGTACTTTCATCTGACTCTATGGGGATAATTAATCCTCTTAAAATTGCTTCGACAAGGGCATTTGCTGTTTCTTCAATAGATTGTTCAGCAACTACTGCTAAAACTGTTAAATCAAACCGATTACCAATACATGAAGCTAATTTAAGCACCTCTTGAGTTGCAAATGGCAGTTTTTGTATCCGTCCAACTATCAAACTAACAATATTATCTGTAATACCTTGAGCTTCAATCTCAGCTATATCCCATTGCCAAATTCGATGTTGGAGGTTAAAAACTACCAGATTTTCTTGATGCAGTGTTTTCAAAAACTCATTGACAAAAAAAGGATTACCATCAGTTTTTTGGATAATCAATTTAGCCAGAGGCTCTACTCGCCCTTGTGAACTATGCAATGTATCAGCAACTAACTGATTGATATAAATAAGGTTTAAGGGAGTAAGAATGATTTCAGTTATTATTGTTCCATAATTACGAACCTTTTCTATCATCAAACTAAAGGACTGCACAACATTTACTTCATTATCTCGATAGGCTAAAATGAAGCAGAGGTACTGAATATTAGACCCGATAATTACAGTTTGAATTAAATTTAAAGTAGCACTGTCTGCCCACTGCATATCATCCAAAAAAACAGTGAGTGGATGCTCTTTTCGAGCAAACACGCTGATAAAATTTTGAAATACTAAATTAAATCTGTTTTGAGATTCAACAGGGCCCAATTCTGGTATAGGTGGCTGTTCTCCAATAATTAATTCAACTTCTGGAATTACATCTGTGATTAATTTACCATTGTTTCCTAATGCTGTTTGTATTCGCTTTTTCCAATTGGCAAGTTGTTCTTCAGGCTGCGTTAAAATTTGTCTAACAAGTGTTTTAAAAGCTTGAACAATAGTGGAGTAAGGAATATCTCGTTTGTTTTGGTCAAACTTACCACATATAAAAACGCCGCGTTCTTTGACAATCGGCTTGTGAATCTCTTTTACAAGGGTGGATTTACCAACTCCAGCATAGCCAGAGACGAGAATAATTTCGGGTTTTCCTTGGCTAACAACTCGCTCAAATGCTTGGAGAAGTTTGGTAATTTCTTGTTCCCGCCCATACAATTTTTGAGGAATTTGGAAGCGTTCTGAGATATCTTGCTTACCCAAAATAAAGGATTGAATTTCTCTGGTTGTCTCCAATTGTTTTAAACATTCTTCCAGATCAAATTGCAAACCTAAAGCGCTTTGATATCTCTGTTCTGCAACTTTAGACAGCAATTTTATGATGATGTCACAGAGCATTTGGGGAATTTCAGAGTTGAGCTTTTTTGGGGATGGTGGAGATTGGGCGATATGACAATGCACCCACTCTAAGGGGTCTTGGCCTTGAAATGGTAGCTGACCTGTGAGCATTTCATAAAAGGTGATTCCTAATGAATACAAATCGCTGCGATGGTCAATTCCTCGATTCATTCGCCCGGTTTGCTCAGGTGACAGATAAGGTAAACTACCTTCAATACGGCTAGAACTGCTAACCATTTGCTGTTGATAGGGAATAAAGGTAGCAATTCCAAAATCGGCAATTTTAACCTGACTGGTTTCGAGGTTAACTAAGATATTTTGTGGCTTAATATCTTTGTGGACAATTTGATGAGTGTGAATTTGTGCAAGTTTGCTGGTGATTTCAATGGCAATCTTGAGAAACGAAATAGGCTGTTGAAATTGGTCTAGCAACTGGTCGAGCGATCGCGCCTCAAAATCCTCCATAATTAAATAGGGGATTCCCTGGTGCATCTCTAAGGCGTAAACTTTGACTGCGGCGGTGGTGTTTAACCTTTGTGCGATCGCATACTCATGTTTGAGTTGTTCAATATTATTGGGTGTACACTGTTCTGGACGCAACCCTTTAATAATTACCGAACACTGTTCCTTAACCTTAATTCCACGGTATATGACTGCTTTTACCCCTGCTTTTAACAAAGTAACAATTTGAAATCCGGGTAATGCAATCATCATGCTAAATGCTCCAGCCGTGCTTCTTCCGAAATAATTCGAGCTTACTTGTATTTTAGATACATTTCATTGGACAGATGAAAAACTCCACCCACAAGGAGATGGAGTTTTTGATCATAGAGAATGGGCAATGGGGCATTGGTAACTTTTCCTAATGCCCCATACCCAATGCCCCATGCCCCATGCCCAATACCCAAAGTCGGCGGGCGCTATCCCTACCCAAAAGGGAATGGAGTTCCCCGCCGACTTCCAATGAAATTTAGATGATATCAGCTTTGGATAATCGCTTCTGCTAACTCTACAGACAAAAATAAGCTACAATTCAAGCAGAGTAAGCATTTCCTCCTCAAAAACTCCCCATGCTTGATAATCTGCAAACCCAACTTTACCAGTTAGAACAATTTGCCAACAGCCTCGTTTCTAACCAACTGACACATCTTAGTGTGGTCAGCGTTGGTATCATTTTTGCAGCTGGCTTGCTTACCAGTCTTACACCCTGTATGCTTTCTATGCTGCCAATTACTATTGGTTACATCGGCGGTTATGAAGCCAAAAACCGCTTGCAAGCAGCTGCCCAATCAACTTGGTTTGCTTTAGGATTAGCAACTACATTAGCCGGGATGGGAATTATAGCAGCTTTTGTGGGGAAAGTCTACGGTCAAGTGGGAATTGGTTTACCGATTATCGTCAGCATTATCGCCATTCTCATGGGGCTGAACTTACTAGAAGCATTACCTCTACAATTTCCATCCTTGGGCGAAACGAATTGGATTTCGCAAGATTTACCCGCAGGATTGCGTTCTTATTTGCTGGGGCTGACTTTTGGCTTAGTCGCATCCCCTTGTAGCACGCCTGTTTTAGCCAGCTTACTCGGTTGGATTGCCAATACACAAGACTTAATTTTAGGCGCTGTTTTGCTACTTTCTTATACAGCCGGTTATGTAGCACCATTAATTTTGGCAGGTACTTTTACAGCTTCAATTAAAAAGTTACTAGAATTGCGTCGCTGGTCTGGTTGGATTAACCCAGTTAGCGGGGCGCTGTTGGTAGGATTCGGTGTGTTTTCCTTAATTTCTCGAATTCCCCTCGGTAGTTTTTAATATCAATACCTTTGTTCGATTTTACACCTAATGACTATAGAAGATTCCGCTTCCAAAGAATTAAAGTGGTGGGCAATACCTGGGCAGTTCTTACGACAAGAGCTTTTGCCTGTATTGACAGACTTACGATTAGCGATCGCACTATTACTATTGATTGCAATCTTTAGCTCCACCGGGACTGTAATTGAGCAAGGTCAGTCACCCGCATTTTATCAAAGTAACTACCCAGAACATCCCGCTTTATTTGGCTTCCTAACTTGGAAGGTAATTCAGGTAGTTGGGTTAGACCATGTATATCGTACTTGGTGGTTTCTAGCATTACTGATTTTATTTGGTACTAGCTTAACTGCTTGTTCTTTTACCCGACAGTTACCAGCCTTAAAAGCAGCCCAGCGCTGGAAATACTACGAAGAACCACGGCAATTTCAAAAACTAGCTTTAAGTGCAGAACTAGATAATGGTTCCCTGAATTCTCTAAGCGAAATATTACAGAAACGCCGCTATAAAATTTTTCCAGATTCAGAGAAAGAAAATATCCTTTACGCCCGTAAGGGAATAGCCGGACGCATCGGCCCAATTATCGTCCATATTGGCATCGTCGCTATTTTGCTAGGAGGAATTTGGGGGGCGATGACTGGGTTTATGGCACAGGAAATGGTTGCTAGTGGCGATACATTTCAAGTGACAAATATTGTCGATGCTGGGCCTTTAGCTGCCCAAGTCTCGAAAGATTGGTCTGTGCGCGTCAATCGTTTTTGGATAGATTACACTCCATCTGGCGGCATCGATCAATTTTATTCCGATATGTCTGTCCTGAATCAGCAGGGAGAGGAAGTTGACCACAAGAAGATTTTTGTCAACGAGCCTCTGCGCTATCGCGGTATAACCTTCTACCAAACCGACTGGGGAATTGCAGGTGTTCGCGTCCAATTTAACAACAGCCCGATTTTTCAGCTACCAATGGCGCTATTGAACACCAACGGAAAAGGGCGCATTTGGGGAACCTGGGTTCCTACTAAGCCAGATTTGAGTGAGGGTGTCTCTTTGTTAGCCAAAGACTTGCAAGGGATGGTATTAATTTACGATCCTAAAGGTAAACTCGTTGATACTGTCCGCGCTGGGATGTCTACCCAAGTCAATGGCGTGAATCTAAAAATTTTGGATGTCATTGGCAGCACTGGCTTACAAATTAAAGCCGATCCAGGTATACCAATTGTTTACTCAGGGTTTGGCTTACTAATGCTGGGTGTCGTGATGAGTTATTTTTCTCATTCGCAAATCTGGGCATTGCAAAAAGGCGATCGCTTATATGTTGGTGGCAAAACTAACCGCGCCCAAGTTGCTTTTGAACAAGAGGTTTTAGATATTTTAGATCGGCTGAGTTCACAGCCAAAAGGTGAGGAAAAAGAGACGGCGATTGAAGTTTAAATCCATAGGCGCTTCCCCTTACTTACTACCACAGGGTAGGGCGCATGATAACTTTGAAATGCAAAGTTATTTTCCTCGTTTTACAAATGATTATACCCACACGGCTACTGATTGGAAAATTATTGACCATTGGAACTAAAGATTTATATCTCTGCTCAACTTCAATCTAAGCCACGGGTTTGCCTTCTACCTGCGATCGCTATCTTGTTGAGTATCGCTTCTTGCACTACCAGTAATAAAAACATCAAGCATGTTTCCCTCGTTGGTGCAGGAGCAAGTTTTCCCGCGCCTTTATACGAACGCTGGCTTTCAGATTACAATCAGCAAAATCCTGATGTAGAAATTAACTATCAAGCTATAGGAAGCAGCGCTGGGGTACAACAACTTATTGAAGGCACTGTGGACTTTGCAGCTAGTGATGTGGGAATTACAAATGAACAAGCAGCTAAGATAAAAAGGGGAGCGATCGCTTTACCCATGACTGCTGGTTCCATAGTACTAGCTTACAACCTTGCGCCTAACCACCAATCAACTCAAGTCAATCTACCAACAGGTTTAAAGCTTTCACGCCAAGTCTACGTAGATATCTTTCTCGGAAAAATTACTAATTGGAATCATCCTAGAATAGCTGTAGCTAATCCTGGAGTAAATTTACCCGATTTACCGATTCAAGTTGTATATCGTACTGATGGTAGTGGAACTACAAGTGTGTTGACGCAACATCTAAGTGCTATCAGCCCAGAATGGAAAAGCAAAGTCGCAGCCGGGAAATCCATAGCATGGCCAGTCGGAATTGGTGGAAAGGGTAATGAAGGTGTTACCGCCTTAATTCAACAGATTCCAGGAGCTATTGGTTATGTAGAATACGTCTACGCCAAACAAAATAAACTTCCTGTGGCTGCTTTAGAAAATAAATCTGGTAATTATATTACGCCGACACCACAATCTGTAGCTCAAACCTTGGAGTCAGTGAAATTACCCGCCGATAACTTGATTGCTTTTATCAGCGATCCTACAGGTTCCCAGTCTTATCCCATCGTTACTTATAGCTGGCTTTTAACTTATCAGCAATATCCAAACCGACCCAAAGGTGAAGCGCTGAAAAAATTTGTTAATTGGGCTTTGATTGAGGGGCAAAAATCCAGTTTGGAACTCGGCTATATTCCTTTGTCTAAAAAAGTTGTGCTTCAAGTGCAATCTGCTACAAATAAAATTGCAAATTAAAGGGTAAAGGGTAAAGGGTAAAGGGTAAAGGGTAAAGGGTAAAGGGTAAAGGTTAAAGGTTTTTTCTTTCCCTTTTCCCCTTCCCCCTTCCCCTTTAACCGACAAGTATTGGGGTGGGAGGTGTCGTTGTACAAAGCGCTCAATGTTTTGCCCACACTCCCTACCCTCTATTTTCCTTAAACAGTCGATAATGTAAATAAATGTAAAAAATTCTCAGGCAGGATAAAAGCATCTATGCGTGTAATTTTAATGACTGGTAAAGGTGGCGTAGGGAAAACTTCCGTTGCTGCTGCAACTGGACTGCGTTGTGCGGAACTAGGCTATCAAACATTGGTTTTAAGTACAGATCCGGCTCATTCCCTAGCAGATAGTTTTGACATCGAACTGGGACACGCACCCCAAAAAATTCGCCCAAATCTGTGGGGTGCAGAATTGGATGCGTTGCAAGAACTAGAGGGAAACTGGGGTGCTGTAAAACGTTACATTACCCAAGTTTTACAGGCCAGGGGTTTAGACGGCGTACAGGCGGAAGAATTGGCGATTTTACCAGGCATGGATGAGATTTTTGGCTTGGTAAGGATGAAACGCCATTACGATGAAGGCGAGTTTGATGTTTTAATTATCGACTCAGCCCCCACTGGTACTGCATTGCGCTTACTGAGTCTACCTGAAGTCGGTGGCTGGTATATGCGCCGTTTTTACAAACCATTTCAAAACATCTCAGTGGCACTTCGCCCTCTAGTTGAACCTTTGTTTAGACCAATTGCTGGTTTTTCGTTACCAGATAAAGAGGTGATGGATGCACCTTATGAATTTTATGAACAAATTGAGGCTCTGGAAAAAGTATTAACAGACAATACTCAAACCTCAGTCCGTCTAGTCACTAATCCTGAAAAGATGGTGATTAAAGAGTCTCTGCGGGCCCATGCTTATCTGAGTTTGTATAATGTTGCAACAGATTTAATTGTGGCTAATCGAATTATTCCCCGCGAAGTCGAAGACCCATTTTTCCAACGTTGGAAAGAAAGTCAGGAGCAATATCGCCAGGAAATTCACGAGAATTTCCACCCTTTACCTGTTAAGGAAGTTCCACTTTTTTCTGAAGAAATGTGTGGATTGGCTGCATTAGAACGTCTGAAAGAAACTCTCTACAAAGATGAAGATCCGACTCAGGTTTATTACAAAGAAACCACCATGAGAGTCGTTCAAGAGCAAAACCAATACAGCTTAGAACTTTATTTACCTGGTATTCCGAAAAGCCAAGTTCAACTAAGTAAGAATGGAGACGAATTAAACATTACAATCGGCAACCATCGTCGTAATTTAGTTTTACCACAAGCCTTAGCAGCACTACAACCAGGAGGGGCAAAGATGGAAGATGATTATCTAAAAATCCGCTTTACTGACAATATAAGAGTTTAAGTTTGTTGCTCCGGCAATGCTCGATGAAACTCAAAAGCTAAAAGCAAGAATCTTTTCTTTTGCTAGAACAGACGCAATTTTTTAGCGTCTGTTTTTGTGATGTATTGATAAACTTTTATAAAAGGGAAATAAAGATTTTTATTAATGCTTTACCCGTAGTTTTACTGAAGACAAATTGATTAAAATGAATTCAAGATGGCATTAGATTTAATTATGTCAGTTTGCAATTCATTTATTAATGAATTTTACTATAAGCAATGACCTCCAATCCCGAACAAGATTTATCTGTGTATCGCCATGAAGAAACTTTACTACGGCGGATTACAAACCATATCCGACGAAGCTTAGAGTTAGAAGAAATTATCACAGTGACAACGGCAGAAGTGCGATCGCTACTACAAACTGACCGAGTGATGATTTACAAATTTCATGGCGATGGCAGTGGTCAGGTCATTGCTGAGTCAATTTCCAACAATATGCCATCATTATTGGGGCTGAATTTCCCGGCTGACGATATTCCACTCAGCGCCCGTGAGCTATTTATTAAATCACGGGTACGTTCTATTGTGAATGTTGATACTCAAGAAATTGGTCAAATTCACCTGCGTGACTTGGATAATGGAGAAACTATATCAGAAGAGATCCGTTATCGCTCTGTAGACTCCTGCCATATTGAATATTTGACGGCAATGGGGGTAAAGTCTTCTGCGATCGCGCCGATTCTCTATCAAGACCAACTCTGGGGGCTGCTGGTATCTCATAATTCCCAAGGGCGTTTGATTTCAGAATATGAGCTAGAAGCATTACAAATGGTGGTAGATCAACTCTCAGTAGCGATCGCTCAAAGTACCCTACTCACTCAAGTCCGCAAAACAGCCGAACGGGAAACTATTATAAATCGCATTGCTAGCCTGCTACATTCACTACCGACAATTGTATTACAACCAGCCCTAGAAGCGGCTGTTGCTGCCTTTAATGGTGTTGGTGGCAGGCTTTGCATTAGAAATGAAGCTTTGGATTTCCACAGTGGCAACGTCACCAGCTTAACAGAATGCTTAATACCAGGAAATACTTGTATCAAGCTTTATATCTGTGGACAGCAACCTGTAATGCCAGAACAAACTATATATCCCCTAATAGAGCAGTATAGTATCTGGCAAGAACACTATAAGTCTAGTAATTACGATGTTTGGGCGATTTCAGATATATACAATACCCCTGACTTGCGAAGTTTACAAATTGCTTTTCAACCAACTAAAATTCGCAGCCTATTGATCATTCCACTCTTGTATCGTCAGCAGTTGCTAGGCTACTTAAGTATTTTTCGCAATGAAGTAGATACAGAGACTTTATGGGCGGGACAGTATGACAGCGATCGCAGACAACTATACCCCCGGCGCTCCTTTGAGGCTTGGCGCGAATCTAAAAAAGCACAAGCTCAAAAATGGACGGTTGAAGAGATTGAACTGGCTAGAAATCTCGGTAAACACTTTGCTTCAGCAGTTCAGCAATATGAACTACAGCAACAAGTGCAAGTCTTCAATGAAAATTTAGAAAAACAAGTTAAAAAACGCACAGTTGAGTTACAACGGACATCTGAACAAGAACAGGCTGTGTTTAAAGTTATTGCCGAGATTCGAGAATCTTTAGACACAGATACTATTTTTCAAACCACAACTAAAGAAGTTTGTCAATTAATTAAAGCCGATCGCGTTTCGGTTTATCGTTTCGATTCTAATTGGGGTGGTCAATTTGTTGGAGATTTTGAGGCTGCTAGTCCATACTGGTCGAATGAGTCTGAACTAGGCATTAATACGGTTTGGAATGACACTTACTTACAAGATACAGAAGGAGGACGTTATCGCAACAATGAAACATTTGCAGTCGATGACATCCACAAGATGGGATTTGCTAAGTGTCATATCGACAATTTAGAGCAGTTTCAAATTCATGCTTTTGTGCTTGCTCCGATCTTTGTTGGGCAAAAACTTTGGGGTTTGCTGGCAACTTATCAACACACTGGCCCTCGGCAATGGAAAGCCTCGGAAGTTAACTTTCTCAGTCAGATTGCAGGTCAAATGGGGGTAGCACTCCAGCAAGCAGAATTACTTACTCAAACACGACAACAGACGTTAAATTTGCAACAAGCAGCAGAACAACAACGGGTATTGTTTGAAGTTGTGGCGAAAGTTAGAGAATCTCTCGATCTAGATGCGATTTTTCAGACAACCACCCAAGAAATCTGTAAATCACTACAAGCCGATCGAGTTGCAGTCTTCCAATTCCAGGCTGATTGGAGTGGTGAATATATCGCCGAGTTTGTGGGTAATGGTTGGGTAAAGCTAGTAGGTTCCAATACTAACACCGTTTGGCAAGACAGCTATTTGCAGGAAACCCAAGGTGGGCGATATCGTCACAATGAAACCTTTGCAGTGGATGATATTTATGAAGTTGGCCATTCTCAATGCCACGTTGCAGTTTTAGAGCAAATTCAAGCAAGAGCCTATGCGATCGCACCTATATTTATCGGTCAACAGCTATGGGGCTTACTAGCAGCTTATCAGAACTCTGCACCTCGTCATTGGGAAGCCTCGGAAATTAAGTTTATTACTCAAATTGCTAATCAGCTTGGGGTTGCACTTCAACAAGCCCAATTACATAATCAAACTAAAGAACAAACCCAAAAGCTAGCTCAAGCTTTGCATGATTTAAAGCAAACTCAAACCCAACTGATCCAAACTGAGAAAATGTCCTCATTAGGTCAATTGGTAGCTGGTGTTGCTCACGAAATTAATAATCCCGTCAACTTTATTTATGGCAACATCAATCATGTCAATGATTACGCCCAAGATTTACTCGGTATACTAGACCTCTACTTGCAAAATTGTCCTAACCCCAACCCTGAGATTCGCGATCGCGCTTTTGAGATAGACTTAGATTTTCTCATCGAGGATTTGCCCAAAACTTTATCTTCCATGAAAATTGGCATCGATCGCATCCGGCAGATAGTCTTGGGTTTACGAAATTTTTCTCGCCTTGATGAGGCTGAAATGAAACCAGTTGATATTCATGAAGGCATTGATAGCACTTTGCTAATTTTGCAGCATCGCTTGAAAGCAAAACCGGAAAGTCCGGCGATTAAATTAGTTAAAGAATACAGTCAGCTTCCCTTAGTAGAGTGCTATGCCGGGCCACTGAATCAGGTATTTATGAATGTTTTAAGCAATGCGATCGATGCTCTAGAAGATTATAGAGTGTCTACATCAAAACCTCATAGCAGCCAAATTACCATTAGTACTGCGATCGCACAGATAGAAGGGAATGTTAAAAGCGTAGTTATTCGCATTGCAGATAATGGCCCAGGAATACCCGAAATCCTAAAGGCAAGAATTTGTGACCCCTTTTTCACTACTAAACCAGTGGGAAAAGGCACTGGCTTAGGGTTATCAATTAGTTATCAAATTGTCGTGGATAAACACGGTGGTGTGTTTAAATGTGATTCTCAGCCGGGGTTAGGTACAGAATTTTGGATTGAAATTCCGATTAGACAAATTCGGAAATAGCAGCATCGACTCCTGTAATTTAGGTTTGTTCAACCCAAATTCAACAAACTCAGGCTTTTGCAAGTCCCTTATTGGGGATTTGTATATGTTAAGCTAGCCCAATTCGAGGTTGCTTCAGAATTGTTTGAGCTATTAGCAGAACAGTCATCAGCAAACAAACAACAGAGTTCAGGTTGAGGGGAATACATTTCGGTAACTTGCTCCCAAGTCTCTGAAGCTTTAGGCTGTTCCACACGAAAATTGGTATCACAAAGTCTGAAACACTTGGGTCAGGGTTATCTTTCAGAGCGATCGCTACAGCTTGTTTTAGTTTCTCTGGTTCCTTGACTAGCCGCAGCTGTGAACGAGCCTGACGCTCATTTTTGATGTGTCCGCCCAACTCGCCAACTGTGTCTATGACCTTTTTGGCTTTTGGAAGTCCTTAACGACCGCCATCAATTCTAGAAACATTATCTTGGCAAAGATATATGTTATCTATCAAGTCTGCAAGCCGTAAACTACTAGATTATTGGAAAAAGTACTTAGATAGACTTTCCCATTAGCAATCGTGGGTGGGCTAAATTTGGCAAAGTTGCCCACATCATCTCTGGCGGCATCTTCCTTACTATCCCACAAAACCGTCATTGTTGTAGGATCTAAGGCTCGTAAAATACCAGATACAACTTGTTGATTCGCATCTTTATCGAACGGAGTATAAGCCCAGAGAATTCCTGTTCCATCAGTATTGCCGTCGGCAGAGAGTGAGAGCATACCACCAGGCATTCCTGGCGGAGCTGTGATACTACTAATGGCGGTTGGGGTTGTGTTTAAGGTACTGCCATTAAAACTATAAGCTCTTGCCCAATCGTTTTCACCCCACACATAGATTTCTGGGCCATTGGGGCCATCCCAATAAATAGGAGTGCCGTGAATGTTATGAGTTCCTGTACCTATAGGTGGTTCAACTCCATTAACTGCTGTTCCAACTACCTGGAAGCTTTGGGGAATCTGTATATCGCCACTAGCATTGAATTTGCCGAGATTGTTCTGGTCAAGTAGATAAATTTTCCCTTCCTTACCGCCTGCAATGAGATAGTTAGTATTGGGAACAATTAATGCTCCTGCAGAACCCAAGTCATCATCAACTGCGTTCAAAGCTTCACCATTGTAAGGAGAGAACCAGTCAATCACTTTCAAATCGGGAGAGAATTTAACAACACTGTTACCTAATTGCGAACCATTGGCGTTAAAACTGCCATTACCAGTAACTACATAAATATTGCCGCTACTGTCAGTAGATAACCCATTGCCTGCCTGCCAGATTCCTCCGAAATAGCCGTTGGGCGTGTCGTTGTAAATAGCAGTTTGGGTAAGGGTTGTGGCATCGTAAGCAAACACCCAACCGTGAAAGGGTTCCTCGTCACCAAAAGATGCAAAGGCAATGTATATTTTATTATTGGATAGTAGTAGTCCAGGACGCTGGTTCTGCCGATTTGCAGTAAAAGTCACCACACCATTTACACTGCCACCACCAGTTCCTGAAACACTGCCACTAATCACCGCTGGCTCACCATTTTCAGCACCTGTAGCCAAGTCTAATGCATGAAGTTTGTATTTATACTCGCCAGATTCCTTTGTCAAAGCTACTACGTAAATTACATTGTTGGTAGTTGAAATGACTGGTGTACTGAGAATACCGACTTCAGTAGAAATATCTTTATAGTTTTCAGGCCCAATGTTGATGTCAGGTAATTTTACTGAAGCTCCCAGTGAAGTTGACCAAAGGGGCGTGGAAGCATTTGGGTCGTCAGCATCAAAAGCATATACGGTATTGTGCATAGTAGCTACATATACCACATTATGAGTACCCTGATTAGGAATATTGATGTTGGCTAGGTATAGAGGTTGAGCATAGATTGAACCGTCAACCGGACGAGAAAACAACTTACCGAACTGATCAGCATTAACATTCGAGGTATTAAGCAGTTGTTCATTCAAATCCGCGCCAGTACGATTGTTATTATTGTGTTGAGTGGTGACGTTAGCTACCGAGGTAGCATCGTCATCCAAAAGGGTGATCGCGGAAGTGTTTTGCGTTCCTAATTCTGCATTGCCAGTAGGATCGCTTAAAGTCAAGAGAAAAGCCCGATTCGGTTCTAGTGTAGAATCATCTAAGACTGGAATGTTTATCTGGGCTTGAGTTTGACCTTCTGCAAAGTTTAAGATGCCATTGGTGAAAGTGTAATCGATGCCAGCTTTGGCAGTGCGATCGCTAGTGGTATATTTTACCGCAACGGCTTCACTACTACTACCTGTACGCTCCACCGTAACAGCGATCGCTTTATCGTTTTCATGGATGCTATAATCTGCTTGACTCAAGGCTAGGACACTGGAAATGTTCGAGGTAGAGAAACTCCAGCTCTCAATGTCTTGAGCATTGAATAACGCACCTGTACCACCACTAAATCCTACAAAGGCTTGCGAACCTAGTATCGAAGTCAAGTCAACCTGATTGGAGAAAAGTGGTGTTGTGGGCTTAACATCGCTGTTAGCTATATAAACATCTAGATTATTGTTACTGCCGTCGTAATCAATCCAAACATCATAGACATTACCATTGTTGAGCTGAAAACTGGGAGTAGCAATTGCCAGTGTTTTGGTGACATCACCATCACGTAAGAGGGCAATTTGATTGTTACTTTTATCCCAACTATTTTTGTAGGTGTCAAACTCCACAGCTAGACTTTTGGAGATTGGAGTACCAAAACTATCAGGATTGCCATAACCAACTCCACCTCCTTCTCCTGCCAGTGCCTTCCCACCTGCGGCACTATTTTGCAGGATGAAAGTGATGCCATCAGCGCCATATAAACCATTACCATCATGCAATTTAAACTCAAAGTTAGTCTTAAAAGATGTGTTGGCATCGATAGATATGGGGCTACTAATAAAAGCACTTCCTGCTTGAGCGCTAGAGCCTGTTAATTGCAAAATGCTGTCTGATTGAATAGCACTACCATTGAGCGTCAGACTAGAAACATCGGAGAAGTCACTAAAACGATAACTACCATTAGAGCCATCACCATTAGGTAATGAAGATTGATTATTCACCATAGTTGTATTTTCATCTGTAAAAATATAGAGTGTTATTGCTAGTTAAGAGAAGAGTTTTAGCTTTTACTTTAGTCAAAAATTAGTTATATGTTATGTAATAGTAATCACTTCACTTATTTGACTAGGTAAGAAAAATTCTCCTAATTTTCTCAACTTGGCTGAATTTTTTAAACTGTTCGCTATTCAGTAATTTAAATGAATAGAAATTGCAGCCGCAGGAGTTATTGAAGGCTTGGAAAATGGTAAATCTGCTATGTAACAGAATCTGAGATGTGCTGTTGTTATTACGCACCAAAAATCACATACATAACTTCTATAAATGCTTATTAGCTGTATTTTAGCTGTAACCATAGTTGACCATAAAGTTAGCTAATTTGTTTGTAAGTGATTTAGATCATATCACCAATGTGATCTAAATCACTAAAATTTTCCCTAAATCTGACTTTTCACGGTAACTGCTTTTCCCGCTAAGTGTCTTTTGCAAGCTACCACGTTCGGGGTATTCTGGGTTGATTACTGCTTTTAAGCGTCGGAAGATTCTGATTTTAATACTTTTTGGTTTCATGATGGCTGAGTGAGAAATCCTGTCGAAGCATTTTCTTGATGTCGAGTTCGAGAACTCATATCTTGTACCTGGAAATAAGAATGTCAAAACCATAACCATGTGCAATGAAAGCTAGGCGTTCAATTTCAAGTAAAAGAAGAGACACGACTATTTTGAGGAAGATAGACTCTAACTATAAAGTAGTTTGTGCCGCTTAACACCAATCAGGTGGTGATGCTGCTTGAGTATGCAGATAACTCCAATGGGCTAATGGCACGCTTGATAAGAGAAAATCGTTGAGGTAGCAAGGGAGAAAGAAGAAGTTTTGGGCATACAAACAGTTCCAAATCCGGCTCAAGCATAGACTATCGTAGATTGCTTGCCGGAATTCTTCTAATTGTGTCAGGAACATCTAAGTCAATGAGCTTTTGTTTACATTCATTGATTTTACATGAGTCAGTGTTACTACTGATTGCTTTTCTTTCAAACTTCAAGATTAGTCTTCAGTACTATTATCTATTTTTTATCTCTAATTATCTAAGTACTTTTTTCTGAGCCTAAGCTTTTAGTCCAAACTCCAGATGTTTCATTTTTTGGGAAATATCATCGATGAGAACTTCTACACCGATGGGGTAAGCAGTGTGAACTTCTCGCTAACCCCGGTTGTAACGAGAATACAGGGTCGTACTATTGCCAAAGTCTAAAATGGTTAATTTTTTCGGTAGTGGATGCCCAAACAATGCACCCAGAGCCAACCAAATGTTCGTTCTACAATTCATCGTTTTGGCAATCGCTCAATGTTTTCGAGTTCCTTTGAATCACCTCAACTCGAACTTGCTCACCACAAACTTTCTTGACCGCTTGAGCAAAGTTTTCGCCTGAATAGCCCTGATCTACCCAAACAACTTCCAATTTAGACAATTCTTCAACAGCCTCATCCAGTAGAACCACAGCCCCTAAACGCTCTGACGCATTCGCTTCGGTCACTAAAACACCAATCAGCAACCCTTGAGAATCTACAACGATATTTTCTTTCTGGTTTCCCAAGTTGGCTGTTTGTAGACGTTTTTTTAGTTCCTATTCGCTTTCTCTGATTTTAAATTGAGTTCTTGAAAGGGTGGAGACGTTTCGGTTAACTTGATTGCACTCGGTTGAATGGATTTACCATTCACCTGTAACGTATAACTACTTTGCCGCAGGTGTTCTATAAAGTAGACCCCGGCATCATTTGTAACCGACAGGAGCCGCTGCCCGGAATCTACGTCGGAGCCAACCTGAATTGCTTCGACTCGGACACCACTCAATGGGGTTCCGTGGCTATCTGTGACAATGCCTGAGAGCGAATAGGCAGGGATGAGGGGAACTAGCACAGGAGTATAGCTGCCAGCCACAACCTTAACTGCATAAGCACTGGTTGCTGCCTGCCAATCGGGGGGTAGCCCTGCTGCATCCAGATCCAGACGATAGGTGTTGGGCAGCAAACGTACTAGGATGCGATCACGGTCAACCTGTGCCCTAGCAGTTTGAACCATTTGATTATTGATCGTCACGAGATTGGGATCTGTGTAAAACTCCTCGCCTGCATCGCGTTGGCCGTTGTTATTGCGATCAAAGAACGGCTGCACCAGAATACCACCCTGAGTCCGTAAATAGTTGGCATGACGATCGCCAGGAGTGATACCACCTTGAAGATTCAGCCCCGATACTAACTCGATACCAAAAGTCGATTCGCCTGTTGTCACTGATACGCCCTGATAGCGGGCGCGGAGCATTACGCCAGGGATGATTGTAGTGCCCACAGAGGCAAGTACGCCAGAACCCCGCGAGCCGATACCATAGCCTAATTGGGCTTCCCATAACAACGTGCCATCGATGGAACGTTCTTTTGAGCGATAACGCCAAGCGAGATTAACTAGATCGTCATTCCTATTTTGGTTGTAGGTGTCGTAGCCGAGAACAAAGGAATGTCCAGTTGTAAAATCGCTGTGCTTTCCCAGGTAAAAACTTAGCGCCGATTGGGAACTGATTTCATTGCCGATAGAGTTCAGTTCAAGTTTTCCCAACCGTTGAATCAGATTCCAGCGCAGGTGACTTTTGGTGTCAAAGGTAAGGCGGGCAAAGGTAAAAGAATCTCTGCCACTGAAGTTGAGTTGAATGCCTCCAGAGGTGGCATCACTACTATTGGTGTTGCCCAGCAAAGTGATGCCTTTAGCCAGTTGCCAATAGGCATCTAATCGGCTGGAGAAGCGATCGTGGGTGAACCGGGCACTGAAGTTTTGCGATGGGTCATAACTGACATCTGCATTGATGTCCCATGCTGAATTATCGCTGCCGCTTAGGACTGAAACTGCTGCCTTGAAGGGGACGTTTTCTGGCTGCCAGAAGAGTTCGGCTAGTCCTCTTAAAGACTGATCGTAGACAGTGCCTGCGCCTAGCGTCACGCTATTTGAAACGCCCCATCGTTGAGCAATGCCACCCCGAAATGTGGAAAAATCGCCAAAGAGATTGTTATTATCCTGTTTGCTGTAATCTCGATTCACTCCACCGGAAACGATCAACGCGGAAGCACCAGCAGGAAGTTGACCAGCTAAATTGGAAAACGTCGCGTCTCGAATTTCTGGTTGGGCAGTTAATTGTCCTTTGGGATAGAGGAAGACCTGGTAGTAGCCGCCCAGCGCTGGGGTTTCCAATTTGAGATTCTCAAACCGATACACGCCAGAGGAATCCACCAGGGTTTCGGCAATGATGCGATCGCTAAACCCCTTTACCAGTCGCACTAAAGTTCCCGGTTCTGCTTGCCCAGACACCGTTCGTCCAACCTGTGCTGCTTGCAGGCGTTGGCGCGGATCGCTTTCGCCATAAAATTGCGGCGGTGGTGTGTAGCCCTGGCGCTGAATGAAGGTAAAGCCTACATAGTCGTTAGGGCTGAGGTTCTGCCAGAAGGGGGCCTGAGTACCCACAAAATAATCATTAGCATCGGTCTGGCGTTGAAATAGCGCATCTGTAATCCGCCAGCTATTGGAACTAAATAGTTTGGGCTGGTCTGCTCGCACAAACCAACTGCCGCCCAAAATGCTACCCACCGCAGTCAAATCTCCGCGGAAAGCAGTTGGGGTTGAATCTCCACCACTGACGCTGACCCCTTGTTCGATCGCAGCCAGAGAAATATCTGGCGATGCAATTCGGGGTAGCCCTTCAAGCTGCACAGGAGCCTCTTCCAGTGATGAGCTTTGTTCCGGTGCCGTCAGCCAGGGTGCGTCAAACACAATCGCGTACTCTTTGAGATCAAACTCAACCTGAACTCCAAATAGCGATCGCACCTCCCCCACTGAAAAAACCAGACCCAATTTTGGATCGGTGTGGAGTTTGGCAGGATCGATACGAACGGCAACACTCGGCGATCGTAATTCGATTTGATTGTCGGGTAAAACTTTTGTGCTTAATTTCAGCGCTTGCACCACGGCATCATAAGGCAATAACCAATGTTCTAGATCGAGTGCTTTCGAGCTATTTTCCTGCCCCCGAACAGAAATCCCCTCATTGACGTTGCGCCCACCAATGTTGATACCTACCGGAAACACTGTAAAGCCCTCCGGCACCTGAGCAATGGGAGACAGATTCGGTTCCGGTATCTGCATCTTCGCATCGCTTGTTGGCAAAGTGGCGGAATTTGCTGAAACCGTAGGCGCAACAGTCACACGTTCAACCGGACTCGCCTTTTCGGAATCCGTAGGCGCAACAGTCACACGTTCAACCGGACTCGCCTTTTCGGAACCCAAAGACTCAGGTACAACCTTTGGGGCAATCTCAGGCTGCGTTGCCGGAATATGCACAGATGGAGGTTCTGTAACTAGAAACTCTATATCTTGTAAATCAATGGATAACGGTTGTCCCAGCAGTTTTGCATCTGATTTAACGCTTGATTGTGCATCAGCACCCGATGGTTCCTGTTCTTGATCGGGTGCTGATGGACTTAAAGCAATTGATTTAACGTTTGATTGTGCATCAGCACTCGATGGTTCCTGTTCTGGATCGCGTGCTGATGGACTTAAAGCAATTGATTTAACGCTTGATTGTGCATCAGCACCCGATGGTTCCTGTTCTCGATCGCGTGCTGATGGACTTAAAGCAATCTGTTTTTCATCAATAGATTTAGGAGTAATGCTAAAGATGCCGATCTCCGAAGGAGATTTACTATTAGAAATGTTGTGGGGAATTGAGTGGACGATGGCGGGTGGGGGAATTGTTGGGAACATAGAGGTAAGCGGAGTTAAAATCAGCAGGCAAAATCAGCCTTCCTCAGGTCTTCTAGGTGGCTCTTAACTTTGTGCAAATTAGTTAGCAAGCAATCTGTTGAGACCCTACACAGTCGGCCAGTCATCGTCGTAAGTAGTTGGACAAGAATATTTACAGTCATTGTGAATGAAGCGTACCCCTGCGGGGAAGCTTCATTCACAATGGCGTTGTGTAATTAATTCTGCTCGATAAAAGTAGGACGCACGGACAAGGATTTTACGTCATTACGAGCAAAGCGTTTGCGGAGCGTCTCGTAGAGAAGTAATCGCAAAGGCTTAGTTTTTCCTCACGAGTACGTAAGTCCTAAAAATTATTGATTGTGCAGTTCCTACTTTGCAGGTACTATCAAATCCACCGAAAATGGCACTGTCTGAGCGTTGTCCTCACCCCAGAGCAACTGTCCACTTAGTTGGTAGTTACCAGGGAGTAAGGGCGATGGATCTTTTTCTGAAACGGCTAAAGCTAAATTACGATCGCCCAGAGCAATGATGGCAGTAGGTGCCAATTCTCCACTCCGAAATACTTTGTTTGCTTGCTTCAACGACCAGCGAACCATTGGGCGCACAGATGCATTGCCTATATTTTTGACGAATAGTTCGAGATGCTTTTGCTTGGCATTGAAACTGGCACGATCGACAACTAAGTTCGGCGCTGTATCTCCCTTGCGGACGTAAACAGTCGTACCGACTCGAGTGATAATGCCAACTTTCCGTCCGATTGTGTCTGTTGACTCATTCAAGGCTTCTGTAAAGATGACTGCCCGGTATTCACCATTCGGTAGGCTGGGAGCAAGCTGAGCCACCATACGAACCCGACGGCTACTTCTGGGTGGCACAATCAATTCTCTAGGAGAAAACTGTATATAAGAACCCAGATAGGTTGAATCAGAGGGTATTGTTTGGAACCCGCGATCGCGGCTGTAAGTGAATGGCTCCGTATAAACCCTCGCCCGCAACGGCGTATCCCCAGAGTTGATCACGTTAAGCACTGCTTTTGCTTGTCCCCGGTTTGCCTGGGCTTCAATCACCAGAGGGGATGCTCCCAGATTTGCCCAAGCAGCACCATTGACCAAACAAGCTGCTGATAGTAACCAGCCACTCAGTTGAATGGCTTTTAAAGTTGTGGATGAAGCGGGCTTGTGAACACGGGAGAACATGATGACCGATCCTAGCTTTGCGAATAAATCTAAGGATTAGAAAGAATGAAAGAATGATTGATGGGGGAAGTAAGTTAGCTAGAATTCCCCCATCTGATCTTTGTACGTCGCTTTATTAAGGGGTGACTGTCAACGTCACAAACATATCGTAGGCACCGCTGGGGATTAGACCAAGGGTTGTGGTTGTCATATTCACACTCAAATTAGTGACACCTGGCAGGGGCACAGGAAAAGGAACAGAGGGTGCGACAATAGCAACAAGGTTTGCGCCTGTGCCTGTAACTGCAACCGTCTTTACGGCTGTAGTATGGTCATAGCCAGCAGGTGCAGTGGCTTGTTGGGGTGCAGATGCCGAGAGGGTTGCCAGAATGTTATTACAGGTGAGTTTTGCTTGACCAGAAGTGCCGCCACTGGTTGGCAGACTGCTAAGAGTTGTGCCAGCAACGTCTAATCCTAATGTGCCATTCTGGACATTGCTAAATGTGCAGGAAGAAGCGACAGTTCCATTAAAATGAACATCCTGCGTGCCAGCTTGAGCAACAGAACTGAATGCAAATGTGCTACCAAGAATCATTGCGGAGAGTAATACAATACGACGCATAATAAATTCCTCAAGTTAACTGAATGGATGTTTAATGGTGTTCCAGAGATGGCTGATGTATGAGATGAATTGAGTGCGGTACTCTCAACCTTTTTGTTTTTCAGTCACGCTCGTTTCTCTAATTTAATGACCCCAAGTAACTTTGTAATTCGTAGCTCTACGCGTTTAATGAACTCGCTCATCTTAAATTCAGTAATCCTTTTAGCAATCAATGATCTCAAAGAAGGGTGTCATCTGTAGCTCTACGCTTTTACTGAACGTACCCATCTCGAACTCAGTAATTTTTCTAGGGTGATGTTAGTAGTCTCAGTAGAAATTGCAAAAGTGGGTAGAAAGATGAGCAGTTATACCATTTCACGAAAAGCTTGATACAAATAAAGCCGATAAAATAAAATCCCACCCAGCAATAGATGGGAGCAATGCGATGAGAGTGACATGGGTAAGCAGGGGAGGCAGGGGAAGAGAAAGAAATGAGTGTATAAGCAATCTGTAACGCTCGTAAAAAGTACTAAAAATGCCTCTTTACCCCCCCTCTAACAATGATTATAATTCTGACAACTGGTGATTTTATTCTTTGGAAGTCCCTAACCTGAGTGAATAGCTCAAGAAGAGATGAAAGCATTTTTACAAGCATTTTTTTCATCCAACTATATACCGCATGGACATTGCTACCTTTGGCAGTCAGGGTTAGTTTGGCTACATGGAATGTCAGATGCGTTAATTGCCTTGGCTTACTATTCCATTCCCATTTTTCTGATTTACTTGTCTTATAAACGCTCAGATATCCCTTTTCGTAGAGCTTTTTGGCTTTTCGGAGCCTTCATTGTTTGTTGTGGAACCACTCATGTGTTAGAAATCTGGACGCTGTGGCATCCAACATACTGGCTCACAGGAGGAATGAAAGCAGTGACAGCGATCATCTCTCTCTATACAGCGCTGACACTAATTCAGTTAACTCCTAAGGCTTTGGCATTACCTAGTCAGGCTCAATTAGAGACTGCAAATCAGACCCTTGAACAACTCAATCAAGCACTAGAAACAAGAGTGGCTCAACGTACTGAAGAGCTAACGAAAACGATTCGACAACTGCAAAACGAAGTGGAGCAGCGCCAGCAAACCGAAACCGACCTGCAACGATCTAATCAAGAGTTAGAGCAGTTTGCCTATGTCGCTTCCCATGACCTACAGGAACCCTTGCGGGTGATTGTCAGCTATACCGAACTATTGGCACAGAAATATCAAAAGCAGTTAGATGAGAAAGCCGAGAAATACATCACCTATATTGTGAATGCTGCATCTCGAATGCAGGCACTAATTGAAGACTTGCTATCATATTCCAGAGTTGGTCGTTGCGATTTTCGATTAGTTTCGACCGATTGCAATCAGGTAGTTGACCAAGTGATCCACACATTCCATATTGCGATCGCCGAAAGCAACGCCACCATTACGCGCGATCGCCTCCCG
Organism: Nostoc sp. DedVER02; assembly: GCF_034530675.2. Taxonomy (NCBI): domain Bacteria; kingdom Bacillati; phylum Cyanobacteriota; class Cyanophyceae; order Nostocales; family Nostocaceae; genus Nostoc; species Nostoc sp. DedVER02. The sequence goes on along the minus strand of NZ_JAVRCP020000053.1, from coordinate 5,940 downwards.
ACGATCAAAGCCGACAAAGAACAATTCACCCGCTTGTTACAAAATTTAATTAGCAACGCGATTAAATATCGTCAAGAAGAGCCTCCTCAAATTCACATCACTGCCACCCAACAAGATAACCAATGGCGATTTGCAGTACGCGATAATGGGATTGGGATTGAAGCCCAATATGCAGAGCGCATCTTTATCATCTTTCAGCGCTTACATACCCGCCGCCAATATTCTGGCACAGGACTGGGTTTAGCCATTTGCAAGAAAATTGTTCAGCGTCACAACGGAAACATCTGGGTGGAATCAGAGCTAGGGAAAGGATCTGTTTTCTGGTTTACAATGCCAGTAGATTCAGAAACCTCCTAATGAGCAAAGACTCTCACCCGATTGAACCCATTGAAATCCTTTTAGTCGAGGATTCACCAGAGGATGCCGATTTAACGGTTGAAATCCTGGGCGATGCCAAAGTTCTCAACCGAATTCATGTGGTGGAGGATGGGGTTGAAGCCTTAAAATTTTTACGGCAGCAGGGCGATTATGCTAATGCACCTTGTCCAGATTTGATTTTACTGGATTTAAATCTACCTAGAAAAGATGGTCGAGAAGTCTTAGCCGAAATCAAAGCCGATCCCGATCTGAAGTTGATTCCGGTTGTGGTTTTAACAACCTCTGCGGCTGATGAAGATATTTTGCGAACTTACACACTGAATGCCAATTGCTATGTTACCAAACCTGTGAGCTTAGAAGAATTTGCTAAGGTGATTCGTTCGATTGAATTTTTTTGGCTGGTGGCTGTGAAGCTTCCCAAACTTCCATCGTAGGCTATAGTTAACATCTGGTGTTGATTTAAGGATTGGTTTTGGCATCACTTTTAAGTAGAACTCATGATCAAGAATGATTCTCTACAAATTCTGTTAATTGAAGATAGCCTAGAAGATGCGGATCTCTTACAAGAATTTCTAGAAAACGCAGATCAATCTAGCTGGAAAGTTACAGTTGTAGAAAAACTGACACTAGCCCTCGAACAACTGCATCGCCACAGCTTTCATGTGATTCTATCCGATCTCTCCCTGCCCGATTCTCATGGCTTGGAGACAATTACCCAACTCCATGCGGTGGCTCCAACCTTGCCCATTGTCGTACTCACCAGCCTCAAAGACGAAGCGAGCGCTTTAGAGGCAGTGCGGCAAGGCGCACAAGATTATCTCGTCAAAGGGCAAATTAACACCTATGCCTTGATTAGAGCCATTCGGCATGCGATTGAGCGATCGCGAATGCAACAGATAATGCATCAACAGTCAGTGGCGATCGCCGCATCAACTGAAGGAATTGCCATTTTAGACACCCAATGGAACTATGTGTATGTCAACGAAGCCTATGCCAAAATCTACGGTTACAAAGATTCGAGTCTACTGCTACAGACCAATTGGAAAATTCATTATGACCCTATTCAACAAGCCCGCTTGAACCACGAAATTGAGCAAAGCCTACAGCAACGAAGATTTTGGCGAGGAGAGGCTGTTGGTCATAAATGTAATAGTCAATCTTTTGACCAAGAACTCTCAATCACATTGTTACCGGATGGGGGAACAGTCTGTATTCTGCGAGATATTAGCGATCGCAAACGAACAGAAGCTGCCATGAAAGAAGCTTTGCAGCAAGCCAGAGAATTACACCAACTCAAGTCTCAATTCATCACGATGGTTTCCCATGAATTTCGGACACCGCTGAGTGTGATTTTGGTAGCAACAGAGTCGTTAAAACGCTATGCTCACCAATGGACTCCAGAAAAAAACCAGATTCGCTACAATCACATCATCGGTGGAGTGCAGCGGATGACTGAGTTGCTCAACGATATGCTGGTTATGAACAGATCGGGGGAACATCAGACCAAATTCAACCCTCTACCACTGAACTTAGAAAAGTTCTGTCAAGAATTAATTGCGACATTAACGACCAGCGAACACCCAATTATCTTTGAGAGTCAGGGCAACAATCGGCAAATTTGCCTCGATCCAACCCTCTTGCAACTCATACTCACCCACTTGCTCTGCAATGCAATTAAATATTCTATAGACGGTGGAAGGGTGATGTTTGACCTGATTTTTGCTCCTGAACAGGTAACTTTCTCAATTCGAGATGAGGGCATTGGCATTCCCCTAGAAGACCAGGACAAATTATTCATCCCGTTTTATCGCGGTAGCAATGTTGGCAATCTGGCTGGGACGGGCATCGGGCTAGCAATTGTTAAGCAATGTGTGGAACGGTGTCAAGGTGTAATCAATGTTACTAGTCAGGTGAATCAGGGTACTCTAATCATAGTAACCTTGCCCATTGCTTTAGTAGAGCAGATTCATGACCAAGATCCTGGTAATTGAAGATGAACCATCCCTACGCGAAGAAATCCTAGATATCTTAGAGTCTGAGGGTTTTGATGTGGTGGGAGCAGAAGACGGGGTACAGGGTCTTCATTTGGCTCAAACAACCTCCCCTGACCTGATCCTCTGCGATGTGATGCTACCCGAAGCTGATGGGTATGCAGTGTTATCTAGCTTACGACAACACCCAGACACAGCACTGATTCCTTTCATTTTCCTCACCGCTAAAGCAACCCGCGAAAATGTTCGGCAGGGGATGGACTTAGGCGCAGATGATTATTTAACAAAACCCTTTAGGACGGATGAGTTGCTTAACACTATTACAAGTCGATTGACTAAGCAAGCAGCGATCGTCCAGATCCATCAGAAAGTTACCCACCTTCAGCACTCTAATTTACTCAAAGACGAATTTATCGAGACTGCATCACAGGAATTACGAAGACCTGCGACTAATATTATGATGGCGTTAAAACTCCTGCGACAAGCTTCCAACCCAGAGCAAACGCAACGCTATATCGATCGGTTGCAGCAGGAGTGTTCCCGCGAAATTAATCTGATTAATGACTTGCTCGATTTGCATTATTTGGGTGCAAACGAACGTCCCTTACAACCGGAAACGGTGAATTTACAAACCTGGATTCCAGCGATCGTCGAACCATTTAAAATCCAGGCTCGACAACGCCAACAAACCCTCTGGAGCAACATTCCACCCTATTTGCCAATGCCCATAATCGATGCCGCAGATTTCAAGCGCATCTTGAGCGAACTGCTCAACAATGCTTGTAAGTTCACGGCTCCCGGCGGCAAGATTGTTTTGGAAGCCCGTTGTGATTTGATTGCATCCGATGGTCAGATGATTATGTTCATTATTAGCAACGAAGCAGAGATTCCAGATGAGTTCATTCCCAATCTGTTCCAACCGTTTTATCGGGCACCAGAGGTCGATCAATGGCAGCAAGGCGGCAATGGTCTAGGCTTAACACTGGTTGAGAAATTGGCTGAACGACTAAACGGTAAAGTTCAAATTAGTAGCAAAGCGGGTTGGACTCAGTTTACGCTTCAAATGCCTATTGAGACTAAGGAGCCTGTTGCCTTGGCTCCTAACTAAATGAGAGGAATTCATAGCAGAGATAAGTAGGTCGGCTTGAAGAAGGTAGGGTAGCAGGGGGCAGGGGGCAGGGGGCAGAAGGGAAGAGACGAGGCGTTGCATAAATCCGGGATGAATCGGCGCTTGAAAACATTGATAATTCATTCCAGATTGGGAGAAATTATCCCATGATTCAGCAACGTCTTAGTCGAGTTGATCTTTCTTAACATAGTTTTGTTTTATTGTGTCAACTTAACTTATATGTGCAAAATATTAGTCATTGAAGATGAAGTTTCACTGCGCGAAGAAATTCTTGACATTTTAGGAGCTGAAGGCTTTGAGGTCGTGGAAGCCGAAGACGGTCAAACTGGAATCTGTTTGGCTCAGTCCCAGCATCCCCAACTGATTCTCTGCGATGTGATGATGTCAGGTGCAGATGGCTACGAGGTGCTATCGACATTAAAGCAGAATCTAGATACTGCATTAGTTCCCTTTATTTTTTTGAGTGCTAAAAGCACCCATGAAAATATTCGTCAGGGTATGAACCTGGGTGCGGACGATTATTTGACGAAACCCTTTAGTGTCGATGAATTATTAGCGGCGATCGCCGCCCGACTCGCCAAGCAGGAAAGAGCATCCCAGGCGCAGCATAACTCTGCGCTCTGGGATTCGTTGACTCACTTACCCAACAAACCGTACTTAATCGAGCAACTCAATCGGTTAATTCAACAGACACCCACAAATACAACCTCTCAGTATGCCGTGCTATTTGTGGGCTTAGATAGCTTTAAGGAAATCAACGATGCATTTGGGCAACTGATGAGCGATCGCTTGCTGCAAACTGTAGCCACTCAACTACGGCAAATCCTTGCGCCTGAGCAGTTCCTCGCCTATTTTGGCGGTGACGAATTTATTATTATTCTGGAAAACATCTCGGATCTATCGACAGCAACCCAGCTAGCCGAGCAACTTCATCAACGGAGTCTGAAACAAGCATTCGATTTAGGCGGCTGTGAAGTATTCAGCAGCATAAGTATCGGAATTACGCACAGCCAGTTTTGCTATAGCAACGCCATCGATCTGCTCGCCGATGCTTCCCTAACAATGCATCATGCCAGAACAACAAGTAAGAATGGATATACTGTGTTCGATCCCGCAATGCGAGTTAATCTTTCTGAGCAGTTCCAGTTAGAAACGGACTTGAGACGAGCGATTCTTGAAATCACATATTCGGATAAACAGCAAGAATTTTGTTTACATTATCAACCCATTGTTCATTTGTTTACAAATCAATTAATCGGTTTTGAAGCATTGATTCGCTGGAATCATCCCGAACGAGGAATGATACCACCGATTCAGTTTATTTTGATCGCCGAAGCAAAGGGGCTAATTGACGAGTTAGGCTGGTGGATTCTCAAAGAAGCTTGTAATCAACTGCGAAGCTGGCAACAGCAGTTTCCTCAATACTCTGGCTTGATCGTGAACGTTAATATTAGCGCGCTGCAATTGAATCAAACCGACTTTAATCAGCAGCTAGCAGAAATATTGCATCACTATGATTTGTCTGGTGAGTACTTAAAACTAGAAGTAACTGAAAGTTATCTCTTAGAAATGACAGAGGAAAAAAATAACATCCTCCAATCGCTGAAATCGTTGCAAATTAAGTTATGTATTGATGACTTCGGCACAGGTTACTCCTGCTTGAGTTGTTTGCATCAGTTTCCAATTGATACGCTGAAAGTCGATCGCTCTTTTATTAGCCAGATTGATGCAGATGGGCAAAATGCCGTGATTAAAGCTATTATTGCTCTGGCTGACAGCCTAGATATTAACATCGTGGCAGAAGGGATAGAAACCTCAGTTCAACTGGAAAAATTAAAAGAATTGAACTGTAAGTTGGGACAGGGTTACTTATTCTCTAAACCGTTGCCCAGCCAAGCAGCCACTCAACTGCTCGCCGATGGGATCTTTGAAAACTAAATAAAGAGAAAGGATCTTATCGATGGGTTGAAGCTTTTCAGAAAGTAAACAAATTATCTACAACGGCTTCTTTTAACGTTTCACTATCAGTTAAAATTGGGAAATTTGCCGTACTCACGCTTACTCAATTCTCCTGCGTCAATATCCTTTAAGACTTACGCAAGTGTCACAAAAAATTAAAACTTTTAGTTTGTAGTAAGGGCTACCCTGCGGGAACGCTTCTCTTCGAGAGGCTCCGCCAACGCAAACAGCCCTAATTTTGAGGACTAAAGTCCTCTCTGCGAGACGCTGCGCGTAGCAAGATCCGCGAAGGGGTACACTACAAACTAAAAATAATATGCCAGTTGCGTAAGTCCTATCCTTTTTACTTACTTTACAAAAATTTATGCACTTTTATTTTGATTTCTTACTAGTAGTCTACCAACCCAAAAATGCTAAGTGAGGGCTGGGGAAAGGGAAAAGGGTAAGGGATTTAAACCCTTTCCCCCTTCGCCCTTACCCTTT